>VGFB01001455.1 GCA_016869015.1 Armatimonadota bacterium | reverse complement strand
CCGAAGTCCCAGGTGGCGTCGGCGGCGGCCATGGCGAAGGCGGGATCGGGATCCTCAGCGAAGCTGTTCAGCGGCCGGGCCGCGCTGTCAATGATGTTGCCCTCGCTGTCAGTCCAGAACGCGATCAGCAGGTTGTCGCCGGCGGGATGATAGTCGGCCGAGAACTCGGCGGCCGACCATGTGGCGGGGAAGACGGTCGGGCCGGCCGGGATGTCCAGCCCGTAGGACTTTTCCAGCACCCGCTTGCCGTCGGAGACGAAGTTCAGATAGAGGTGGCCGGCCTGGATCGTGACGGGGTGCGGGCTGTTGACCACCAGGTTCGTCGTGTTGGCGCCGGTCGCGTTGAAGGCGGCCAGGGTCACGATGTCGAGCTTCAGCCCTTCGAGCATCTGGCCGGCCGGGATGCTGGCGTCGAGGCTGGGCAGCGCGACCGGTGTGACGAAGCGGTGGCTGCCCTGCGGGTCGCTGTAGCTGACGACGATCACTGGCGGGGTGTGCGGGTCGCTGTTGACCGTGTAGGTGAAGGTGTCGCGCGGGGTCAGCGCCTGCACGGTGAAGCGGGCGCCCGCAGCGATGGTGCCGGTGTCGAAGCCGACCTGCAGACCCTGCGCCACGTCCACCGGCAGCGGCGCATGATAGCTCCCGCCCAACGGGATCACCGCGCCGCCGCCCGCGCCATCGCTCCAGCGCACCGCCGTGCTGCCCTGGCCCACCACGCCGGGCGTCTCAGCAGTGAAGGTGAAAGTGCGGTCGGCCGCGCCGGAGAACTGGCCGCCGGCGTAGGGCCTGGCCGTGGATGCGCCCCAGTTGCTCTTGTCCGGCGGCTGGATCAGGCTGCCGACCGCCACGTGGTTGCCGGGCCGCACGCGGCCGTTGCCGCCCACGGTATTATTGCCGATGGTGGTCGTGCCGTCGGGCGAATACATCACCGCATCTATGCCGTAGGCGTCGAACGTGCCGGTGTTCTGCACGGCCAGCTTCACCGTGACCACGTTCCCGACGCGCTCGGCCACGTAGCCGGCCGCCACCTCCGGCTGCGGATGGATCTCCGGCCGCAGGTGGGCATCGGCGCAGCGCGGCCGGTCGGGATCGTCGGCGGGCAGGCTGCAATAGTAGCGGAACTCGGCGCGGTCGTTGTAGCCGTCCCGATCCGAGTCGCGGTTGAAGCGGAAGAGGATGCCGGAGCCAGCCCGCGCCGGCAGGTCTTTCAGCGGCGTGTCCCCCGCGTCCGCCTGCGTCAGGTAGACGTTCCACCAGGCGATGTCGGAGAGGTAGTGCTCGTGCCAGGCCGGCGGGTTGATCCCGTCGAACTCCGGCGTCCAGAGCGCGTTCAGGTTGCCCTCGGCATCGGTGCAAACCTGGCCGGCCGGGCAGCGGAAGTAGCGGGTCAGCACGTCCTGCACCGTCTCGACGCCCCAGGTGGGGATCACGTAGGGGTCCACCGTCTCGTCGCCGTCCTCCACGCCGTCCTCGATGTAGACCGTCACGCCGCCGGTCACCG
>VGFB01001454.1 GCA_016869015.1 Armatimonadota bacterium | reverse complement strand
GCAGGCCTTGGCGATGCGTTGCTGGGCACCGCGCTCGGTGCGGGCGAGCACTTCGGCGTCGGTCACGCGAACCATGAAGCCGACGTGCCCCAGTTCGAGTCGCTTCGCCTCGCGCAGGTGGTCGTCCAGGTGCTCGACCACGTGTCGCAGCCGGAGGATGTCCAGGTTCTTCCGCAGCCGGTCGAGGTCCTCACTTGCCATGTTCGTCCTCCCGCTCCGCCGATGCCTTCGACTTCTCCCGAATCAACGCCGCGTAGCGGTCCAGAGAGCGCTGCACGTCTTGCCCGGAGGGCTCCCCGTCGTCCAGGGGCGCCTGGCTGTCGGGCGTCCGTGGAGGACGGTGCGCGTCGCTGGGCGGCTCGATGGCAGCTTCCCCGATGCTTGCGGTGCCTCCGATCCGCCGGGCGCGTGCGATACGAAGGACCGCGGTGTGGTTGAAGGCCTCGTAGCCGGTCGCGTATCGAAGGGCGTCGAGCACCCGTTTGTGCCCGATGCGCGTGACGAGCTTGAGGATCTGCGCCATGTGGTAGGTGCTTGCGCCTCCCTGGGCGCGATCGAGGCCCTGGGCGAACCGCTCTGCCGCCGGCCCCATCGACACGAACGCCTTGCGCGTGCCTTTCCGACGTGCCCCCATCTCTCGAAACGCGGCCTCGTGCTCGGGCAGCGTGACGAACTTCGGGTCGTCGTCGCGAAGCTCGTGTTCGCTGATGACCTCCCCATCGACCTCCACCCACAGCCGCCCGTTGAGCAGACATCGAGTGACCCATCGGTCGGCGAACTGCGGCGGGACCGAGTAGAAGCGGCCTCGGTACTCCACGTGGAAGTGCTTGCCTGTCTGAGCCCGCTGACGCTGCTCGCACCGAAAGGGATGGTCGGGGAGGTCCGAAAGGAAGGGACGCTCGGACAACAACCGGTCACAGGGCCGCTCGTCCGTCGTGCGGTGCGGTGTGACGTGCAGCTCGTCGCGACGCCACGCGAAGGCCTGCGCGTTCAGGTCGTCCAGGCTGTGGAACGTGTGGTGGTCCAGGAACGTCTCCACGTCCTGGAACGGCTTCTCCACCTTGCCCTTGCCTTCCTTGTAGCCGGACTCGAGCACCCGAACACGGAAGTCGTAGTGGTTCACCAGCCGCGCGAAGTCGTCCTGCAGCACCGGCTCGCCGTCCACGACGGCGATCACCACCTGCTTCATGCGGTCGTACAGGATCTCCGACGGGACGCCGCCCAGCTCCTCAAAGGCGAGCCGATGGCACAGCATCACGGTGAAGCAGTCGGCGTGGAGCACGAAGTAGAAGAACCGCCAGCGGCTCCACGCCAAGACGAACGAGAAACACACCACCGACGTCAGCACTCCGCCCAGCTCGAGCTCGTAGGGCGAGAGGTCCACCTGGCCCTGCACGCCCTGCGCCGTCTCGAACCGTAGGGCCGGACGACGCGCCGGACGCGGCCGGATCTCGCGGACGTACTCCTTGAGGATCGTCTCGCCCCCGGCGTATCCCAGCTCC
>VGFB01001453.1 GCA_016869015.1 Armatimonadota bacterium | reverse complement strand
GCTCCGGCCCCCTGTCTCCGGGGGCACTTCCCGTTCGCGGGCCCGGTCTCCTGCCTTGGCCCGTCCGGTGGCGGGTCAGCCGTGATCCCCGCAGTTGGCGTTTGTCGAAGTGGGTCGGGCGACCCGCAGGCACGGAACGGCAACGGCGACGGCGCGGGGGAGGCCTCACCTCCGGCCCCTCTCCTGAAGGGAGAGGGGAGAACGGCGACGCCCGCCACACCGGCGCCACCACCAGCCAGGCCTGCCGGCTGGAAGCCCCGCGCTCCCAGGTACGGACAACGACCACAGCTCGGATGTTCTCCGATAGACGAACCAGTGGTCTGTCAGCCGTGAGGTCCTGGGTCGTCGTGGGTCGGCTCACCAGAGCCGACAGAGCCTTCAGATCAATGCCGGACGACGTCGGCTCTGGTGAGCCGACCCACGACGACAAACGGCAACTACAGGAATCACTGCTGACAGACCACTAGACGCTCAGCGTCTTCCAGCGTCCCCGCCGGAACCACCAGATGGTGATCGCCGACTGCGCGTACATCGCCACCACGATGGCGGCCCACAGTCCCGCCGGCCCGGCGGAAGTGAACGACACGATGAGCGCACCGGAGCCGATCCCCATCACCAGCTGCGTGATCACGGTGAAGATCAGGGGCGAAACCGTATCGCCGCCGCCGCGCAGCGCCCCGGCCAGGGTCATGTTGATGGCCCAGCAGATCTCGCCGAGGGCGAGGATGCGCACGGCGGTCGCGCCCCACGCCAGCGCCTCGGGCGTCGCCTCCCGGCCAACCAGCCGCACCCACTGCGGAGCCCCCAGCACGTACAGCGCCACCGGGACCGACATCAGTCCCGCGGCCAGCTTCACCACCGCCCAGGCGCCCGACGCCGCCCGGTCGGGCCGCCCGGCCCCCATGTTCTGCCCCACCACCGTCATCCCCGCGGGCATCGCCGCGAAGCCGATGAACCCGGTGAGCATGAGGATCTGCTCCGCGATGGCGTTGCCCCCAATGACCGCTTCCACGTCCGGCGCCCCGGCCAGGAGGCGCACCACGATCCAGCCCGAGAGCGCGCGCACGAGCCCCTGAAGCGCCGACGGGACGCCGATGCGCAGCATCCGCGCCCAGAGGCCGAAGTCCGGCCACAGGTGCTCCCCCCAGTTCACGCGCAGCGCCAGCCGCCCGGAGGCCAGCAGTGCCAGCGCCGCCGCGGCGCCGATCCAGCGGGCGGTGAACGTCCCCAGCGCAGAGCCCATGACCCCCAGCGCCGGGAGGCCGAGATGGCCGAAGATGAGCGCCCAGTTCAACACGGCGTTGAGCACGTTGATGAACGCGGTGAGGATCAGAGGCGAGCGGCTGTCGCCCGCGCCCTGGAGGCTGCTGGCGAAGAGGAAGCTGGTGAGCATGGCGGGGCCGGTCAGGAACATCATCCGCAGGTACGGCGCGCCGATCGCCTCCAGCTCGGGCGTCGCGCCTGTCATCCGAAGATTTTTTTTT
>VGFB01001452.1 GCA_016869015.1 Armatimonadota bacterium | reverse complement strand
CAGCTCACCGACCACGGGCTGCTGGAGCCGCCGATCGTGGAGGTGCTGGAGTAGCCGGGGACGGCAACGGAACGAAAGCGGGGAGAATGGAGGAGGGGAGGAACGGCGAAGAAGGCATGGCGCGAGAACGTCTTCCACCTCTCTTCCCCTCTTCCATTCTCCCCGCTTTCGTTCCGTTGCCTGTTCCGCGTCCTCACCTCAATGCGCCTGCCAGCACCGGCGCGAGGGCTTGGGCCTGGCGGAGGAAGCCCAGGTCGGTCGCGTGTGTGCCGTCCACAGTGGCTTCGCCGTCATCCCCGAAGAGCGGATCGCCCTCGACGTAGGTCAGCCCCGTCACGCCCTCCGCCACGAGGGCTTCGTACTCCGCCCGCAGCGCCTCGTTCTTGCTCTGGTAGCCGCGCCGCGCGCCAGGGAGGAACGCGGAGGCCTGGTACTCGATGTTCTCCACGAGCAGAATGGGCGTGTCGGGACGCGCTTCTCGCAGGCGGTGCACCAGCGGGGCCGTGCGCTCGGCCACGAGTTCCGCGGTCATGTTCGGACAGCAATCGATCACATAGGCCGCCGCGTCCAGCTCCGCGAGGAGGTCGACCACGGGCGGGTCCATCTTGCCGTTCCCCGAGAAACCCAGGTTGATCGTCGGTACATCCAGGAGGCGCCCGACGATGGCCGGGTAGGCCATGCCCGTGCGGCAGGCGCACCCGCCCTGGGTGATCGAGGTCCCGTAGAAGGCGACCGGCTTGCCGCGCGGCGGAGCGGGCGCGAGCTTCGCCCCGACCGGCACGCCCAGCTCCACCGAGGCCGCGCCGTTGTACAGTGGGAGGTAGAGGATGAACTCATGCTCGCCGGGGGGAATCCCGCCCGCCAGCACCGCCTCGTTGGTCTGCTTCTCCGGTCGGCCGACGCCCACCCAGTGCCAGACCTGGCCCGGCGGCTTCTGCTGGTCCACCGGCATCCGCACGTACAGGTCCAGCCCGCTCATTCCGGTGGCCGGCATGTGAGTCATCGCGAGGCCGCTGGAGGTCAGCGTCCAGCGCGCGGCGATGGAGTTCGCGTCCGTGAGGAACCGTACCGCGATCCCCGCCGAGCTGCGACTGAGGCTCCAGACGGCCTCGGGCACGACGCCCCTGGCCTTCGCCGGGAAGCGGTCGAAGGGCGCCTCGGTATCGGTCCAGCCCTGACCCTCGACCGTCAGCGTCCGCACGTCGGTCCAGACGCGCTCGGGCTCCTGAGCCAGGCCCTCCTCCGCCGCCAACAGCGCGACGATCAGCGTCGCCACGGCAATCGGAATCCCCGTCGGTGACAATGGATCCGCTCCCTTCCGGATGGTCGCCTCTGCTGAATGCCCGTCTGCTTCGCTGGAGGCAGGCAGAGCGCCTCTTCCCTCGAAGCGCGTTCCGTGCAAGAAGGAATCCCGCCGAGGTGTGTCGAAGATCACAGCTGCGGGCGCGCGGCCGCGCCCAGAAAGGGAAGGGTCCAGCCATCCTTCCATTCTCACAGGAGGTCAGGAGA
>VGFB01001451.1 GCA_016869015.1 Armatimonadota bacterium | reverse complement strand
GGGCGCTTTGCCGCGAAGGAGGCGGTCATGAAGGCGCTAGGTCGCGGCTGGTTTCAGGGCATGCCCTTCAAGGAGATCGAGGTGACCCGGGATGAGAGCGAGGAGGGCTATGGGCGTCCCGGCGTGCGGCTGAGCGGGAGGACGGCCGCCCTGGCCGACCGCCTGGGAGTGGCCAACATCAGCTTGAGCATCACCCACGAGCAGCGGGCGGCGGTGGCCTTCGTGGTCGCGGAGGGGGGCCGACCCTCGAATGGGACGGAGGCGTCGTGGTGAGCGGCCCAGGGGCACGTGAGAGGCTCGGGATCATCGCCGGCAGCGCGGCGCATCAGGCGTTGGCCGGCCTTGGGCTGGAGGAGGACGACCTCTCTCCGGTCGAGACGCCCTTTGGCCGCTCCTCGCCTGTGGGGTTGGGGCAGGTGGGGGGCGTCGAGGTGGTGGTGGCCGCGCGCCACGGGGCCGGCGAGTACGCGCTGGCGGCGCCGTTCGTGAACTACCGCGCCAACCTGTACGCGCTCAAGGAGCGGGGTGTGACGCAGGTCATATCCTGGAGCGGGCCCGGAGCTATTGACGTTGGGTTGGCGATAGGTCAGTATGTGGTACCAGAGGATGTGCTGGACGAGACCCGCGGGCGCGCCGACACCTTCTTCGAGGGGACCGGCCTGGGGGTGATCCGACAGTACCCGGTGTTCTGCCCGCGGCTGCAGGGGGTTCTTGAGGTGGCCGGCCGAGCGGTCGGCCGCCCGGTGCGGCGGGGCGGGACGTATGTCTGCACACAGGGACCTCGGTTGGAGACGCCGGCCGAGATCCGGAAGTACCGCATGTTGGGCGCGGACTACGTGGGCATGACGCTGTGCCCCGAGGTCTTTCTGGCGCACGAGCTTGAGATCTGCTATGCCGCGATCCTCTATCTCACGAACTATGCAGAGGGTCTCAAGCCGGCGGCGGCGGAGCCGGATCGGCTCTTCGGGGGGTTGATGTCGCCCGAAGAGGAACGCGCTCAACGGGAGGCGGTGGCCGCACTCCCCGACCTCATTGGGGCCGCGGCCGGGCTCCTGTCGAGCACTCGAGAGCCGTGCAGATGCCAGAGTTCGATGGAGCGCTATCGGAGGTCGGGGCGGATCGGCAGCGATTGGCGGCTCTGGATGGGGTGCGCCTCGCGTCCGCCGACGCCGTCGTAGTCTCGACCGACCGGATCATCCCCGGCGGCGCGATCGCATGGCACGGCAACACCGTGGCGGCGGTCGGGACGCGTGAAGAGCTGCTGGACGCCTTCCCCAAGGCTGAGCGCGTCGCTCACCCCGGCTGTGTCATCTTCCCGTCGTTCGTGAATGCCCACACGCACGTCTGCCTCTCCTTCCTCGAGGGGAAGGCGCCGTACAACGGGGACTTCGCCGCCTGGCTGCAGACCGTGCTGCAGGCGTACCTCGAATGGACCGAGGAGGACCACGCCAACTCGTTGTCCAGCGGGCTCCGCCAGGCCATCTGCCACGGCACGGCCGCCGTAGGCGAC
>VGFB01001450.1 GCA_016869015.1 Armatimonadota bacterium | reverse complement strand
CCCAGGTGAAGATCGCGGGGGAGGGTGTCTGGCGGTCCCAGCCCACGTTGACGCCCCAGACCGCCCCTTCCTTGGGAGGGGCGACGCCCAACGACGCGAACGGCACGCGCAACTCGACCGTCCAGTCTCCCTCCGTCACACTCCGCTTCGCCTCCCACGGCGCGTCGAAGCTCGCGTCACGACCGGCCGACTCCCACGTGACCCCCGCCGCGTTCACGATGAACTGGTAGTAGCGGCCGTCGCCTGGGCTGGGCGCGATGAAGACCTCAACCGCATCGTCCTCCCACAACGGGCCGTCATGCTGCGCCGTCGAGGCCTTGAGGTCCGCACCGACGGGCTTCGGCAGCGAAGCCGCCAAGTACAACGCCTCGGCATCCCGGCCGAGGAGGACCTGAGGCTGAGGCACGCAGAGCTGCCCCGTGCGGAGGTCGCGCATCCCGAACAGCGTCGTCGCGCCGTCCCACTCCTCGTTCGTACGGCGGCCATCGATGGTCGGAGCCAGGGCCATCACGGGCAACGCGACCTGGTAGACTGCGGCAGCCTGGACCCGCGGCGACGGAGACAGGACGGCCAACAGGCCGAAGAGCGTCATGGCGCGATCCCCTTCCTGCAAGGGAGAGGCGGGCTGAGGCCGGTCGCTTCGCGGCCAAGGGCCGCTTTCCCTCGCGGGGGCGGTCGCTAAGTGACGCTACGCGCAGGATTCGCGCCGAGCGCACCGAACTGAAGACCATGCCTCCAGGACGCGGCGGGCTTGAGCCGGACTTCCTGCGCAAACTCGAGCGGCTGACGATGCTCACCCGCCGGATCTTCCCCGGCCGGCTCAAGGGCGAGAAGCGCAGCCCCCATCACGGCAGCAGCGTCGAGTTCGCGGACTTCCGCACCTACACCCCCGGCGATGACTTCCGGCGCGTCGACTGGAATGCGTACGCACGCCTGGAACGGCTCTTCCTGAAGATGTTCCACGAGGAGGAGGAGCTCCACCTGTACCTGCTGCTCGATGTGAGCGACTCGATGCGCTTCGGGGAGCCCGAGACGAAGCTGCAGGTGGCCGCGAAGCTCGCCTCAGCCCTCGGGTACATCGGGCTCTCCTCCTTGGACCGGGTCGCGGCGGCGACGTTCACCGATCGGCTGCAGGGCCGGCTCCGGCTTGTCCGCGGGAGGCGCCACGCCGGGAGGCTCTTCGACTTCCTCGGCCGGGCGGGGAGCGCCGGGGAGGGAGGCGAGGCGCGCGGCACCGACCTGACCGAGGCGCTGCGCGAGTTCGCCATCCGGACGCCCAACCGCGGGGTCGCGGTGATTCTGTCCGACTTCCTGGATCGCGACGGCTATGAGAGGGCCATCCAGACCCTCGTATCCTGCCACTTCGATGTGAACGCGGTGCAGGTGCTGACGCCGGAGGAGGTGGCCCCGGACCTCGCCGGGGACCTGCGGCTGGTCGACGCGGAGACGGGTGACCGCCGGGAGATCACCGTCACCGGCGCGCTACTGTCGGCCTACCGGGCCCGGGCCG
>VGFB01001449.1 GCA_016869015.1 Armatimonadota bacterium | reverse complement strand
AGGCCGTCCGCCGCCTCTGCGAGCGCGCCTGGCCCGCCTTTCACATCCGCACCCAGAAGGACCTCGGTGGAATCGAGCGCGTCGTCATCGCAGAGTCACGGTGAGACCGGTGGGCCGGTCATCATCCGTCCGCGCAACAGGGTTCTCCTCACGACGGCCGAGGCGGACCTCTGCGGGGAGGCGTTCAAGCGCGGCGGCCTGATCGCCTTCCCCACCGATACGGTCTACGGCGTGGGCGCCGATGCCGGGAACCCGGAGGCCATCGCGCGGCTCTTCGCCGCCAAGCGCCGTCCGCCCACCAAGCCGCTACCCGTGCTCATCGGCAGCCCCTTCGGCCTCTACCAGTGCTGCCCACTGCCGCCCGGGCCGCCCGACATGGCCTTGGCTCTCGCGTATAGGTTCTGGCCAGGGCCCCTGACGATCGTAACGACGCGCTCTCACCGGGTCTGCCCGGAGGCGGTGGCCGGCGGGGGTACCGTCGGCGTGCGGATGCCGGACCTCGCCCTCGCGTGCCAGCTGCTCGACGCCGTCCCGGGGCTGATGGCCGTCACCAGCGCAAACCTCTCCGGCGAGGAGAGCACGGTCAGCCCGGAGGAGGTCCTCCGTACTCTTGGGCCCTCGCTGGACGTGCTCATCGACTTCCACGTTCCAGCCAGCGGACTGCCCTCCACTGTCCTCGACCTCACCACCTCGCCCCCTCGCCTCCTCCGCCAGGGGGCCGTTACCCCGGAGCAGCTCGCCTCCGTCATCGGCGACGTGGCCGGCCCATAGGCCGCGTCCCCGAACTCCCTCGCGGCAGGACCATCTCGCTCCTGGGCGGAACTCCCCCGTCCGGCGAGACCCATCCTCCCAGACGGGCAGGGCGGCTGTGCAATGCCGATCAGTAAGGACCCCGGGCAGTTCGAGCCCCAGGACCTGACGGACAACCTCCTGGCGATTCGGCACTTCACCGATCGCGAGGTGGCCATCGCCGCCTTCCGCCGCCACGTCGACGCGCCCGAAGGGCACACGTTACCGGTTCTGCACCTCTACGGGGTGGGGGGAGTCGGGAAGACGCTTCTCCTGCACCGGCTGGCGGCGGAGTTGCGGGACGAGCAGCCGGCCGTCCCCTGGGCCCGACTGGACTTCGAGGACGCCCGGTCGCGCGATCCCGTGCGTGCGGCTCGCCCGACCCGCGGGCACGGACGGCAACGACCAACGACGCGGAGGTGATCCGTCGTGATGATTGCGCTTGGCTGGGTGATCTGTGGTCTTGGCGTCGCGGCTCGGGCTCAGGACGCCCCGGCGAACCTGATCCCCAACGGCGGCTTCGAGGTGGATGCGGGCGACGACGGCATGGCCGACAGCTGGCGCTTCTCGGGGAACGAGAGCGTGCAGGTGACGTGGTCGCGCGAGGCGGGGATCGAGGGCGAGTTCAGTCAGAAGCTGGACTGCACGGCGTTCGAGCGCACGTCGCCATCCAGCCATGTCATGCTCGCGATGAACGACGGCTTCGCGCTGCGGGAAGGCCAGT
>VGFB01001448.1 GCA_016869015.1 Armatimonadota bacterium | reverse complement strand
TCCCCGAGGAGCACCCGCTCTTCGCGACGACCGAGCCGAAGCCGGTGACCCGCGAGACACTGGGCCATGATCTGCGCTTCTGCGGCGCGCGCAGCATCGACCCCGGCTCGCTCCGCAGCTTCCACAGCCAGTACAACTTCGGCGACATCTGCTGGCCCCACATCGGCATCCTCCCCCAGCGGCGTGACTACCCGAGCGATGCGGACTACCAGAACGCGCTCAAGGGGCTGGAGGAGCGCCTGGCGGAGGTGCGGGATCGGGGCCTCGTGCTGTGGGACATCTGGGGCTACGTGCCCAACAATGAGGCCGGGCCGACGCCCCGCGTCACTCCCGAACACCACGAGATCCTCACCCGCATCCTCGGCGACAGCTTCCTGGGCTACGACAACGGCGAGCAGGACGGGCGGTACATCGGCAGCTACGCCGACCGGGACCCGATCGTGGACCGACGCACCGGCTGGGACGCCTTCGTGAAGTGGGATGAGGGCATCTGCAATGACAGCATGGACTACATGAACGCGACCGGCTCGCTGAACTTCAGCCACTACTACGGCGAGCGCGGCGCGCGGACACTGGGGCTGGAGACCGCGCAAGGCCTGCCCAGCGACACCCTCATGTTCGCCTTCCTGCGCGGGGCGAGCAAGCAGTACGGGCGGCTCACCACGCAGGCGACCTCCATCTGGAACCGGTTCGGCTACAACATGTACAACGACCGGCGGACCGATGGCGCGAACGGCTACGGCCTCGGCCCGCACAAGGGCTGCTCGCTCAGCCTGCATAAGCGCCTGTTCCTGTGCAGCTACCTGGGCGGCGACAGCATCGTCGGCAGCGAGACCTCGCAGTTCACCGGGGACACGCTGGAGACCGGCGCGCCGGAGCTCAGCCCCCTCGGCAAGCAGCACCTGGCGATCCGCGAGTGGGTGAAGCAGCACCCCGAGCGGGGTGTCATGTACACCCCGGTCGCGTTCATGCTGGACTTCTACAACGGCTGGAACATGCCGAGGCACCTGTATCGCGGCGACAAGTACAAGATCTGGGGCAAGCTCCCCTACGAAAAGGGCGACTACCTCATCGACAACGTGTTCCGGATGGTCTGGCCGGGCTATGAGGACTGCAGCTACCTGCGGAACGAGCGGGGCTTCGTCTGCCCCACCCCCTTCGGCGACAGCTTCGATGTGCTCACCAACCGCTGCCACCCCGACGTGCTGCAGCAGTACACGGCGGTCATGCTCCTGGGCGACGTCGAGATGACCCCCGAGACCGTGCAGAACCTGACCGCCTTCGTGCAGGCCGGCGGGGATCTGCTGCTCGACGCGAAGCACGCGCAGGCCTTCCCGGATTCCCTGACGGGCGTCACTCCCGGGGGAACGGCGACGGCAGTCCTGGCTTGGTGGGCCGCGGCGAGGTATGCCTACGAGGAGCCGCCGTACACCTACACCCGGCTGACCCTCGGGAGCGCGAAGGGGCTGGTCTTCTCGGAGACAGGAGACGCCCTCCTGACCGTGAACGAGGCCGGCCCA
>VGFB01001447.1 GCA_016869015.1 Armatimonadota bacterium | reverse complement strand
GATGCGCTCGGCGAGAATCGGCCTGGCGAAGGCGTACTCCTCAGGGCTCATGTGCTTCACGCCGCCGCCGCGCTCATCGGCCGGGTACACGTCCTCCATCTCGTAGGGGACCGGGCCGATCACGCTGCTCAGCACCACCACGTGGCACCGGCAGTCCTCGAAGTCGGCGCGCGGGTCTTTGCCCACCGCCAGGCGAATGGCCTTCCGCATGGAGGCGTGGCTGGGGGACTTGGAGTAGGGCCGGCTAACGGAGCACTGCAGGAAGACCAGCAGGTCCTTGTTCGCGGGCGGCTGGTAGCGGGTCAGCACGTAGTTGTAGAAGTCGAGCACGGGCTTGCTCGTCGGGTGGATGTCCTCGCGCTTCGTCTCGCCGGGCCGCACGATCCGCCCCGCGGGCTCCTCACGGGCAGCCCCCACGCGCTTCCGGAGTCGGTAGCGCAGCAGGCCGTGCCGGAGCTGGTAGCCCGCCGCCTCGAAGTCGGCGCGCAGCGCCGACTCGCGTTCCACCGGGACCCCTCCCAGATGGCTGACGCGGATGGCCTCCCATTGGCCCCAGCGCGCCGCGTACTCGACGATGGCCGCGGCGACATCCCGGCTGTCCGGTCCGTTCGCGACGATGCGTACATCACGGACCCGGAAGAAGCGGTCCTCGTTGGCGACGGTATCGACAACGGCCGCCGGCGCTCCGCCTCGGAGGACGAGGTAGCGGGTGGGTAGAGGGCGGTTCTGTGCCGTCTCCAGCTTGACCACGGACAGGTGGATGGCGGCCGGGTCGAGGCTGCTGAGCATCAGCGCCGGCTCGCTCTCCTCCGGCCCCTCGTCGCGTAGCCGTTCCAGCGCCTCAGGGAGAGCGAACTGGTCGCCGGAGAGGCTCCTGATGAAGTAGCCGCGCAGGAGCTGCCCCCGGAGAAAGAGCTCCCGCAGGCCGCGGGACAGGTCGCGCGTCGACAGATCGGACTTCGCCAGGAGCACCTCGCGGGCGGCGACCCCGTAGCGCTGCATGAGCGCCATGACGCGGGCGCGACAGCGGCGTCCCACGGCGGCGTCGGAAGGGTCGGCGTCGACGACGGTCGAGACGGCATACCACCGTCCCGCGTCGGAGCGCAGGCCGGCCTGCCGCAGATCGGCGGCAGCCTCCAGGTCGGCCTCCTCCGCGTCGGGCGTGCGCTCCGGGTCCTCGTCGAGGGCTTCACCCGCGGCTTGCACGGGCCCCAGCACCTCGCGCTCCCACCGCGGCGGGTTCACCCACCCACAGCGGGCGATCGCTCCGTAGTCCGTGTTTGCCAAGTGCCCCGAGCGGTAGAGGCTCCACAGCACCCGCTCGAGGGACTCGGAGGGGAGGGGCTGAGCCGCCTCGAGGTCGGCCAAGGCCCACTCCCCGCCCTCGCGCACCCGCCGCAGCACCGCCAGCTGCCCGGCGGACAAGCTCTGCGTGTCGGGGGCTTCGACGAGATCGACAAACCGTCCGGCGGGAATGAAGGTCAGGCCCCGCAGCAGTGGCCTCGGACGCTCCTCCCCGAGGCT
>VGFB01001446.1 GCA_016869015.1 Armatimonadota bacterium | reverse complement strand
CGGTCTCGTCGTAGTATTCGAGGAGGCCCCAGCTGCCCCACTTGCTCCAGCGGCCCACGGACGAGAAGATACAGCACAGCCCGCCGCCCGCGTCGCGCCAGCCGTCCAGGTAGCGGGTGTAGAACTCGCCCATGCGCGGGTGGCGGTTCGCGGCGTGAAAGAGCGCGGTGAGGGCCTCGTTGTTCTCGCCGCCCTGCACGCCGACGAGATGCTGACCGGCCTCGTAGCAGACCAGGTCGACGCCGAACCGGTCAGCGACGGCCTTCTGCTTCGCCATGTCCGCGATGGCGGGGGGCAGGACGGTCGTCTCGACGTGGTCGAGGAGCTGATCCAACGGCCACGCGGCGACGGCGGCGGCGGTAAGGGCGTCGCCCTCGGCGCGCTCGGGCACGTTCATCCCGAAGTACGGCGCGACCGCAAGGGCGTCGCAGTGTTGGTGGGCGTCCTGGAAGCCCAGCTTCTGCTCGGAGATGTACGGCACCACGGACTGCGTTGCCATCACGCGGACCAGACGGTCCGTCCCCCCGAAGACCTCCTCCCAGATCCCGAAGATCTGCACCGACCGTAGCGCGCAGTACCGCCAGCCCGCCTCCCAGGGCTTGTCGCCGAGACCCAACTCGATGCCCTTCTCTCCGGAGTAGCGGGTCTGCTCGAACATGCTGTTCCAGATCTCGTTCGAGTACTCGAGGTAGACCTTGAGGGAGGGGTCGAGGTCGCGCTGCACCTGCTGGGCGAACTGCCGGACGTACTCATCGTCGGCGCGATGGGGCAGGCAGAACCAGGGGTTCACCCGCTGCCGGTTGCACAGGTCGACCATGACCTCCAGGGGGATGCCTTTCCCGGTCCAGTTGCAGTCCTCCAGGCGCGGACGGTCGTCCCACGTCTCGATCTTCGAGCCGTTGGTCAGCATCCAGTCCATGAAACGGTAGGTGCTGAAGCCCTTCCAGCGCTCGAGGAAGGCCGGGTGGAAGGGGTTCTCGCCAACGGTCTCCTCGAACCCGGGCATGATAACGCGGATGTTGCGCACGTAGTCGCTGGGGTCGGTCTCGAGCAGGCGCAAGAATATGCCGCCGCGGGCGGGATCGGGCTCGAAGACGATGCGCTGCGGCTCGCTGGAGACGACTTGCTTGATGTTCCAGAATTCGAGCTTGCCCCGGCCCTCCCAGGTGCAGACATACTCCCCGGCCAGGTAGTGGCCGCCCTCGATGGTGCACAGCGGCGTCTCGGCCCAGCAGTCGGGCTCCAGGCGTGTGACCCAGCCGCGCGCGTCGCGCTGAAGCTCGGGCCCCTTGCCCCACGACTCCCCCTTGCGCTGGCTGATCCACTGGCGCGACAGCCGGAACACATCCACGAAGGGCAGCTCGGTGTTCCAGTCGGCGGGGCCGGCGAGGTTGATGCCGAGACGGCTGTCGGTTGGCTCCGCCTGTGTCTGGGTGCGGGCGTGGTTGCACGCGGCGCAGGCGAGGATCGCGGCGAGAGGCGCGAGGCCGAAGGCCTGGGTGCGCATGGTGGAGGGCTCCTTGATG
>VGFB01001445.1 GCA_016869015.1 Armatimonadota bacterium | reverse complement strand
TGGATCGCCCCCCTCTCGGCGACATGGGCAAAGTCGTTCAGGCCCTCGCCTGCGAGGCAGACCGCACGTCGCTGCGCTACCGGCACCAGACGGTGGGCAAGCGGTTTGAGATCGATACGCACGAACTGCGGAAGGAGCTGGGCGGCGTGCCCGTCACCGACCCGCGCGTGTTGTGTTGGCTGGCGGAGTTCGTGAAGAACGGCATCATCTCGACGGGAAGCAAGGCATGACCGACGGGGGCGAGGAGCCGAGTCGAGGCCCGGCACGCCCCGTCGTGGCGAGCTTACGCCGCACATCAGGCCGGTCGAAAGGAGAATAGAAGGCGTGAAAACCCGAGAGGAACTCCGGGCCATACGGGAGCGCGCGAAGGCGGCCCTGGCTGTCCGTGACAGCGAGGGCGGCCTTCGTGTGGTGGTTGCCATGGGGACCTGCGGCATCGCGGCGGGGGCGCGGGAGATCATGGGCGCCCTGCTGGACGAGCTGTCCAGTCGCGGCCTCTCCGATGTCTCCGTCACGCAGACGGGCTGTCGGGGGCTCTGCGACCGCGAGCCGATGGTCGAGGTGCTCATCCCGGGCCGGCCGGGCGTCTCATACTGCCGGCTGACCCCGCAGGCGATGCGCCGCATCGTCGCCGATCATCTCGTGAACGGCCAGGTGGTAAACGAGTACGCCATCGGCGCCGGAACGGAGGCATGACGCGCAATGGTTGCCGAAACACACTGCATCTGTGCTGAGGTGTATCCCAGGATCGACGCGATCATCGAGCGGAAGGGCGCCCACACCGATTCGCTGATCGAGATCCTCCACGCCGTGCAGCAGGAGGTCGGCTACCTGCCGCAGGCGGTGCAGGAGTACGTCGCCGAGAAGCTCGAGGTACCCGCCGGCGTCGTCGAGAGCGTCATCACGTTCTACAGCTTCTTCACCACTGTCCCGCGCGGACGCCATCTCATCAAGGTCTGCCAGGGCACGGCCTGCTACGTGCGCGGCGGCAAGCGCTTGCTGGAGGCCGTCGAGAAGCACACCGGCTGCGGCATCGGCGAGACCAGCGACGATCAGCGCTACAGCGTGGACATCGTCCGCTGTCTGGGGGCCTGCGGCCTGGCGCCGGTCATGACCGTCGGCGACGACATCTACGAGCGCGTGAAGACGACCAAGGTCGCCGACGTGCTCGGCAAGTACGAGTAACGCTCGCACAGGCTGCTGCGAAAGGGAGAGAAACGAGCTCATGCCTACGTTCCGATCACACGTGCTGCTCTGCGCGGGAGCGGGTTGCGTCTCCTCCGGCTGCCACGCCGTAGCCGACGCCATGGAGACCGCCATCGGCGAGCTTGGTCTGGACAAGGAGATCAAGGTCGTCCGCACCGGCTGCATGGGGTCCTGCGACCTGGGCCCGGTGGCGGTCGTCTACCCCGAGGGCGTCTTCTACCAGAAGCTGGACCCCGAGGCCGGCAAGCTCATCGTGGAGGAGCATCTCCTCAAGGGCCGCCCGGTGGAGAGGTTGATGTACGTCGCTCCGGAGGACGGCC
>VGFB01001444.1 GCA_016869015.1 Armatimonadota bacterium | reverse complement strand
CGGCGCCCGAGACGATCAACGACCCCCACAGCGCCTGGCACGGGGTCCTCCTCGCCGAGGCGTTGACGGAGGTCGGCGTGCCCGTCGAGTGCCGGATCGGACCGCAGGTCGCCGCGGACGCGTCGGCCGCCACTGCCGCCATTGTCCAGTTCCTGCAGACCCGCACGGGAGAAGCGCGCGCGCGCGGGGCCGGCAGCCGAACCGCCGGGCCTGAGGTCTGGCTCTGCGCAGGCGCACCCGTGTTCGACCTCCTCCAGGAGGGCGCGGACTGGGGATTCGTTCGCGAGCGCCTCACTGGTCTCAAGCTCTACGTAGGGCAGCTTGCCAACACGCCCCCGGCGAGGCTTGCGGAACTCGCTCGGCTTGTGTCCGATCTCGATCTGCAGGTGGCTGTCGAGATCGGGTGCTGCCTCGACTTCGGTCCCATGGACGAGACGAACGGTGAGTGGTCGGCGGCGAGCGAGCTCGCGGCGATCGAGAACTGGTACGCCGCGGGCGGGAAGGTCGACTTCCTGGACCTTGATGGCCCCATTCGCCGACTGCTGTTCCCGGACAACCGCGCCGATGGGCAGTGCTTCACCTCGATGGAGGCGGCCGCCGAGGAGGTGGTTGACGCGGTCTCCGCCATCCATGCGGCCCACCCGGAGATCCGCTTCTGGCACCTCACGAACTTCCCGAACTGGGGCTACAAGGGCGACGTCTCCTACCATGCGCGCGGCGCCGACCGGCAGGACTACGGCGAGTACGATGACGCCCATCGCCTCGTCTTCGAGAAGCTCCGAGACGCCGGTGTCCCACTCGAGGGCGTCACGATCGACAACCCCTATGACTACCTCATCGGCGAGCACTTCTCGGTGAGCATCCCCGATCCGAAGAGCGTGGACTGGCTCGGGCGGGTGCGCGCCTACGAAGACCGCTCGCGGGGGGAGGGTCTGAGCGTGAACCTCATCGTGAACTCGGAGCGCGGCGGCATGGAGTCGGCCGAGCGCTTCTGCACTGAGACCCTCGCGATGGTTGACGCCTACCTCGCCGCAGGGGGCAACCCGACACGCTGGGTCGTCCAGACCTGGTACCCCAACCCCAAGGGGATGCTCCCCGAGAGCGACCCGAACACGCTGGCCGGGCTCACGAAGGCGGTCATCGAGCTTGTCCAGGCGGCACGGCCGACGACTGTGGCGCCTCTGCAGGCCACTGGAGGGCAGGACGCGCGATGAACCAGGACGGACCCATCGGCCACTGGCCTCTGCACGGCGACGCACGGGATGTCTCCGGCCACGGCAACCACGGTCGCGGCTGTGGCATCGACTTCGCCGCGGAAGGTCCCGGCGGCGAGCCGGGCACTGCGGCGCGCCTCGACGGCTGCGGTGCGGCCATCGAGGTCCCTCACGCCGAGGCGATGCGCCTGGGTACCGGCGACTTCACCATCGCGGCCTGGGTGCGCACTGAGGATGTCTTCGCCGGCGCGGCCGGCGATGTGCTGTCCAAGTGGGACGCCGACGCCCGACGCGGCGTGACGTTGTGCATCCACG
>VGFB01001443.1 GCA_016869015.1 Armatimonadota bacterium | reverse complement strand
CGCCCCTGTGCCCCATCGAGCGGATCATGGAGGTGCGGGAGTTCTGCCGGAAGCTGACGCCGGAGAGACTGGGATAGAGGACGCCGATGACCGGACGCGAGCGGACCTTGCGCGCCTTGAGCTTCCAGTCCGTCGACCGCGCGCCTGTGGCGGGCGGGTTGCTGAACAACTGGGAGCTGCTGGCGGAGATCGCCGAGGCGGAGGACTTCTGGGCGGCGCCGCGGCGGCACCTGCTCGAGGCCTTCCGGCGGTTGGGCTGTGACGCGATCCTCGGACCGGTCATGCCCAAGCGCCCGGAGGAGATGACCGAGGGCCCGGAGGGGCGAGCGACGGGGTTCAGCAAGGTGCGCGAGCTCGACCCTGTCCGCACACCCGAGGAGGTGGCGCGGCGGGCCGAGGCGGCGCCTCCGGTGGAGGAGGTGCGCGGCGGGTTCGGTCAGCAGGCGGCCTACGACGAGTACGTGCGCCTGATGGTGGACGGGCAGCGCGAGGCGGGCGACATGCTGCTGATCCCCCACTGTCTCGGCTATGCGCCCTGGTTCCCCACCAGCAGCGGGGAGTTCGACTACGAGGCCTTCCTGATGGCCTGCGCGCTGTATCCGGAGCCGATGGCGCACCTCTTCCGCTCCCGGGGTGAGCAGTCCCGCCTGCGGATGGAGGCTGTGGCCCAGGCGACGGGGGAGCACGACCTCCTGCCGCTGCTGTGGACGGGGACGGACCTGTGCGGGCGCAACGGACCGATGCTCTCGCCGGCGCTGCTGGAGCGCCTGTACTTCCCGGTCCTCGCACGTGCCCTTGAGCCCCTGAGGCAGGCGGGGATGCGGGTCATCTGGCACTGCGACGCGAACTACCGAGCCATTCTCCCGCAGATGATCGCGCTGGGGATCGATGGTTTTCAGGGCCTCTACGAGGAGGAGGGTGGGGTGCGCCTCGAGGACCTCGCGCGGATGAGCGCCGCGACGGGCGATCCGCTGATCGTCTTCGGCAGCGTGCTGACCTGGGGGGCGCTCTCGCAGGGCACCCCGGAGGATGTGCGCCGTGATGTGAACCGCTGCCGCGCGGCGGTACGGCAACGAGGGGGGCTACTCCTGGCGCCTTCCTCCTCGATCGGCCCCGAGGCGCCGAGCGAGAACGTGTTGGCCATGTACGAACACGCACGCACACTGGTGTCCTGACCAAGGGAGGGCCTCGTCATGCTCAACCCCACCCGGACGGCCGTCGTGACCGGCCAGCATCCCTATGACGTGCCCGCGTTCGTCGAGTGCCTGAACGCGCTCGAGGGCGTCGCGCCGTACCCGCAGCACATGGAGGACTTCTGCGCCGATGCCTGTGCGGCGCGGGATACCTACGAGGCTGTCGTCTTCTACCACTTCCACCAGGCGACCCCGACCGGCGAGGGAGCCTGGTACGAGGCTCCGATGAAGGCTGCACTGGAACGGATCGGGCAGACCGACCAGGGCATCGTCGTCCTGCACCACGCCCTCCTGGCCTTCCCGCAGTGGCCCTTCTGGGGCGAGTTGGTGGGGGTTGAGGA
>VGFB01001442.1 GCA_016869015.1 Armatimonadota bacterium | reverse complement strand
AGTCTCACCGCCCGAAACGGGACTGTCCCTTGTTGGCGGTGGCCTTCTCATACACCCTCTTAGGCCCAAACCCACTGTCGTCGTATGCGAGTTCCTGAATCGAGACTGGGGCCCGGGCAGCAGGACGACGGCGCGCGGCGGAGGAACCTGCCGGGCAGTCCGGACGTGCTGGGGGGCTTTGCGTTGCGCGACGTTCTCGCAGTCTGGCGCAACACGCGGTCGATCGTGCTGGTGGCGCTGTCGGCAGGCGTGTACGCGGCCGTGCTCATCCCGTTCAAGGCAATCCCGCTGATCCCGGGGATCACGGAGATCCGCCCCGCGAACGCGATCCCGCCCGTGCTGTCGCTGCTGTTCGGGCCGCCGGCGGCGTGGGGCTGCGCGATCGGGAACCTGATCGGGGACTTCTTCGGCAGCATCGGCCCCGGCAGCGCGTTCGGCTTCGTCGGCAACTTCCTGCTCGGCTATCTCCCCTACCGGCTGTGGAAGGCGTGGGCCCCGCGGTTGGGGGCCAGCGGCGCCCTCGGGCAGCTGCCGCTGTTCTGGCTGGTGACGGTCGCGGCGAGCGCGGCGTGCTCGCTGGTGATCTCGGCGGGGGTCGATTGGCTGGGGCAGGTCCCCTTCTTCGTGTTGTTCCCCCTCATCACGCTGAACAACGCGCTGATGGGCGTCGTGCTGGGTCCGGTGCTGCTGGCCCTGATGCACCCGCGTGCGGCGCGCTGGGGGTTGCTGGCTGAGGACGTTCACGACCGGGAGGACTTGCGGAACGGGCTTCTCGCGCCGGTCGCGGGAATCGTGGTGCTTGCGGCGTGCGCGGGCGGCTGGGTGCTGCTGAAGCACCCGACGCTGCTCAGCGCCTGGGCGCCGGGCGTCCCCGTGGCCGAGGGCCAGATGCCGCCGCCCTTCGCCTTGACGCCGTTACGCGCGGGCGCCGGGCTGTGTACGGCGGCGCTGCTGGTCGCCACGGCGCTGCTGGCGAGAGGACCCTTGAGGCGTTCCCACCCGGTGGTCCCCCTTCCCTCCGAAGAGGGGCGAGCCGGCGGCCCGGCGCTGGAGGTGGAGGGGGTCGCGTTCCGGTACCGGGTCGGACGGGAAGAGGCGCTGCGAGGGCTCACGCTGAGCCTGCAGCCCGGGACGTTCACGGCCCTCATGGGCGCAACCGGCGCGGGCAAGAGCACCCTCTGCCGCTGCGCGAACGGCCTCGTGCCGCAGTTCCATGCCGGCGACTTCCGGGGCCGCGTGTCGGCCTTCGGGGTGCCCGTCTCCGAGGCGCCGGTACGGGGGAACGCCGGCCTCGTGGGGGTGGTCTTTCAGGACTTCGACGCGCAACTGGTGTCCTCGGATGTCTCGCTTGAGGTGGCCTTCGCGATGGAGAACCTGGGCCTCCCCCGCGAGGAGATGCAGGCCCGTGTGACGGCGACGTTGGCCCGAGTGGGGTTGGCGGGCTTCGAGCGACGCGACCCCGAGACCATCTCCGGCGGCGAGAAGCAGCGGCTGGCCATCGCCTCAGTGCTCGCGGCCCGGCCAAGGCTGCTGG
>VGFB01001441.1 GCA_016869015.1 Armatimonadota bacterium | reverse complement strand
CAGCCCCACTGACTCTCGCCCATCCAGGGGAACTGGCCGATCATCGTGTAGGGCGTGCCGTTCGCGTCCTGGCTGACCGAGTTGAGGGCGGCCTGCGAGATCATCTGCAGGGCTTCCCGCAGCGAGCGCTCCTTGACCCAGTTCCCCGGCGCGTAGCCGCCCGAGTAGCTCAGCTGCTCCATCTCCGCGAGCTGCTCGTCGTTGCCGGCGGCGACCTTCCGCAGGCGGTCGATGGCCTGCTCGGCCGTCGGGGCCTCGGTGTAGTCGCCCATCGTCTGCTGGTAGAAATCGGGCTCGATGTACAGCAGCGCGAGCACCCCGCGCTCGTTATCCCACTTCACCGCCTCGGGGCCGCTCGGGCCCCAGTGAAAGCCGAAGCCCGCCTCCAGCGCCCCCGGCGTGTCGGCCATGTTGCCCCACACATACCACCCGCCCTGGACCTTGACGCGCTGGGTGAAGAACTCCGGGAAGAAGCCGTAGTACTGCTGCAGAGCCGACCGGAAGCCCCACTCCGGATTGTGGCGATAGAGCAGGAACCGGAACGGCGCCTCGGCCAGCGGCGTCTCGCGGATCGTCTGCTCCGGAACGAGCCCCAGATCCACCGCGATGAAGAACAGCTTCAGTTCCGGGTTGTAGGCGACGCGGTGCACGACGGGCTCGTCCATCCGCACGCCGAGTGTCAGGCCGGCCCCCGGCCGGGTCACAGCCCCGAGGGGGTACTTCGAGTGCATCCCGTTCTGCCCGTACGCCATCCCCGTCTCGATGTATGACAGCTCCAGCCCGCCGTCGGTGGGCGTCCGCGGGGCCGCGACGCTGTCCCACCAGGTCCACGGCTCCTCGCTCAGGGGCAGCGCGAAGTACACAGTGACCGCCCGGTCCGCGCCGCGCAGGTCGGCCACCGTGCCGGTGATCTCCAGGAAACCACCCCCCGTCCGGTACTCGGCCTCGACCCGCAGCTCCAGCCCTTCCAACTCCGCCCGTTGGGTGGCCGCGGCGCCCTCCTGCCGTACCGCTCCGCCGACCATCCCCGGCGGATCGGTGGTCGTCGCGTCCCGGATCAGCAGTCCGGTGGGCTGGGCCGTCGGCTGCCCCGTCGCCTCGCCGTCGATCAGCGCCCGCACATCGCCCTTCGCCCCGATCCGCAGCGCGAGCCCGTCCGCACTCTTCACCTCGGCCGCCGTCTCACTCCGCGTCCCCCGGATTAGCCGGTCCGAGTAGACCTCCGTATCGAAGGCGACGGCCTGCTCGCCCACGCCCTCCAGCCGCAGCTCCGCGATCTCCCAGGTGTACGAGTGCCGCGAGCCGGGGGGGACTTCATAGAGATAGAGCTGGATGTAGGGAACCGCCGTCCGCTTGGTGGTCAGCAGCCAGTCGCGGAACTCCACCCACTTCCCCACCGGGACCGAGTGCCCGATGCACTGCTGGGTCATGGGCCGGTCGGGGAGGTCGTCCCGCAGCGTGTTCCGGTCGTAGAGGACGAACGTGAGGTTCTTGGAGGTTACGCCGGGGTCGTCGCACGTAACGCGCACCCGCGAGCG
>VGFB01001440.1 GCA_016869015.1 Armatimonadota bacterium | reverse complement strand
GATGGCTCCAGGACCGTGATCATGGAGGCCATCGGGACGCCCGTGCGGGACTTGCGGGTGCATGTCCGGGTGCGCTCGCAGCTCTCACTGGGTACGGGTTGGCTGCAGGATGTCGCCGGCCACATGCGAGAGTGCTTGGCGGATGTCATACACCCCTGTGCGGGGGAGAACCCACGTGGACGCGACTGATACTGGCCTCTTTGACGAGCTCATGCGTCAGTGCTTCACCGACCCGGGTGACGCTGCGGAAGTGGCATGGGTTGCCCCGGACATTGCCCTCGGCGTTCAGGAGGACGAGGGCGCACAGGCCTTCCTGCCTGGCGCTGCGCGGGAGAGCGTCTGGTACATCGGCACACGGGCCGCGCAACGCTGGTTCGACGCGGCAGGTCGGCTGGGCATGGACGCGGACCTGGGCCCGCGCCTCGAACGCCTGGAGGCTGTGAACTCGGCCCTGGCTGCGCGCGTTGACCAGTTGTCGCGGCGTCTGGAGCAGCTGGAGGCGCGGGACAAGGCGGAGCTCGCGGACTACGAGAGGCGCGAGGCGGCACTCCTCGAGTTCGCACGGACGTTTCCCGAGCCCCCTGACTACGGGACGAATGACCCATGGGAGATTGCCAGACTGGCCGGTCAGAAGCTGACGGCGGAGGAGATCGACACGTTCTTCGATGAGGAGTGACCATGCCCGCCGTGATCCACGACATCCGCAGCGCAACGGCATGGCCGTCATCGCTCTATCTTGATGCGTCTATCCTCATGGGCGCCTACAAGGCTGGCATGGGCCGAGGCACTGCTGACGAGAGGGCGGCCGCCGCCCTTGTGCGTGCTCTGCCTGGACACTGTGAGGCGTGGACGAGCCTCCTGGCGATAGAGGAAACGTGCTGGAAGGCACTCCGTAAGCCGCTTCTGGACGCAGCCCGGAGGCGTGGGTTGTCGCTCCCCGAGCTCAAACGCACGCGCCGCGCCGACTACTCGCCAGCCTATGCGGTTGGCCGAACGAGGACGGCGCCGCTCATGGCCTTCCTCAAGGGCCTCGGCATCTCCCTGCGAGGGCCCCGTACGCCGGTGGGACGCGGCGAACACGGGAGGCGTGCCGTCTGCTTCCTCGTCAGGCAGATGATGGACGCCTACGAACTTGAGATGGCCGACCTCTTCCACATCGCCTTCGCGAAACTGGACGGAACCAACGCGATCGCGACCCTCGACAAGGGCTACCTTGACGTGGACGGCCTCGAGGTCTACACGGTTCCCTGACGCAGCGCCTACTTCCCGGTTGTCGTCTCCAGCACTGCCATCCCCGGTCCGGTCAGCGCGAGCTTCTGGGTCGCGGCGGGGGTGAGAGGGATGAACCCCGCCGTCGCGGAGGGGTCGACCTGCCGCAGACGGGTCGGCTGCGCGGCGGGCGAGCCCCGGAGGTTGAGGGTCAGGGTCGCGGACCTGGCCCCGTTCGCGACGACGACGTAGCGGGCCTCGGCGTTGGCGGCCGGGAGGACGAACAGCGATCGGCCGAACTGGGTCGGCGAGCTGATGGCCGCGCCGGGC
>VGFB01001439.1 GCA_016869015.1 Armatimonadota bacterium | reverse complement strand
CACGCTGGAGGGCAAAGTCCCCATTCACCTCGACCGGCGGCGGGTCGAGGAGCTTGGCTGCAGTGCCGTCGAGGCCACGCTCTTCGAGCCGGTGTTCCACATGCCGGACCAGGTCATCCAGCACCACCCGGAGCGGTTCGCCCTCGCCGTGCGCGCCCTCTACTTCGCCTGGTCGCAGAGCCGCGGGATGAGGCGGGCGCTGCGCCTGCCACGCACGTCCGGGCGGCGGCGCAGGCTTGCGGCGGCGCACCCAAGGCGCACCGCTCCCCTCTGCTCCTACCTGGCGGCGATCCGCAGTGCGCTCGAAGGCAAATCGTTCCGGCCCGCGAAGCTCAGGGACGAGCTCATCGAGTGCGCCTGGGAAAACAGGGACATCCGGCCCGCGCATCTCCAGTATTTCGGCGGCGCCCGCGTGGTGGAGAGCGGCCGGTGGAAGAGAAGCACCGACTGGGACAACGTGCTGGGCTATTTCGACCCGGAGGACCGGCAAATCAAGCTCCACGAGGATCTGCTGGAGGACCCCGTCCGGCTGCGGGGCAATCTCCTGGTCGCCCTCGGGGAATCCCTCCTGGGCCGCTACTGCGAGTCGAAGGGGTGGCTCGCGGGGAAGAGTCCGGCATGGAGCGCAGGGAGGATATTCGAGATCGCGCTGCGCCCCGCCGCCGAACGGGAGTGCTTCCTCACCGACGCCCGGCTGAGACGTTACCTTCGCCTCGCGCGCATGTCGCAGGATCCGTCGGACCGCCGCCGGTTTCGTATCGGGGTCAACGACGATGAGGGTTTCCTGCCCCCCGGCCTCCTCTTCGGGATGCTCTACGCCTGGTATCTCGACAACACCTACGCGGGAACGATGGAGTACGAGATGTCGCTCCTGCGCTGGCCGCCCGAAACCCTGATCCCCTACCAGGCCGAGGAGCGGAAGCGCAAGACGGCGCTGGTGCGATTCTTCCGGACCGAGGTCTTCGCGCACCCCGGCCGGAACAGACAGGGCCCGATCCCCGGCCCGGATCACTCGTGACGATTCGTCACGCAAGCGCGCAGATGGGGCGTCATCAAGGGCAAGTGCGGGGCTTAGCGTCCGAAAAAAATGGTGAGCATTTTGCCGCGGCGCCCAGGCTCGATGGCCGGGCGCGAGCGACAAGCATGCCCGGTGTGGTATGCAAGGAACGGGCAACAGCGCCGGCGAGCCTGCGGGCCGCAGCCCGCAGGGGGGCGGCGGCGGGCGGCCATCCGCGGGGTTGCCGCGCCCCGACGATGTGCCCGGACATGGACTGCGGCGCGGCGCACTGCATTGGGCCGCCCCAGGAGAGCCGCAGGCGCGACGGTGCTCGCGCGGAGGAATGAAGAGGGTGCCGGCAGGCACGAGGCGGCTACAACGGCAAATCGAAGGAGGATCCTGCAATGTCGAAGCTCGCGATCCATGGCGGCAGCCCGGTGCGGACCCGGCCCTTCCCCCGATGGCCTGAATTCGGGGAGGAGGAGAAACAGGCGCTCTCGCTGGTGCTGCAGAGCCGCAACTGGGGGGGATACCCCTCGCCGAAC
>VGFB01001438.1 GCA_016869015.1 Armatimonadota bacterium | reverse complement strand
GTCGCGCAGGAGGTAGAGCGCACGCAGGGCGGCGAACTCGCTCAAGGAGAGGTCGCGGCTCCCCTTGATGCGCCGGAATCCCTCGGGATCGAAGATCTTCTCCTGGGGGAAAGCGGCGGCCGCGGCGGCAAACTCCTCACGGGCCCAGCCGAGCCTTCCTTTCACTTCCAGGTGGCGCTCCAGCAGGTCGCGCAACCCGAGGAGGTGGCGCGTGTCGTTGGCCGCGTATTCCAGCTGCTCGGGGTCGAGCGGCCGCCGCGACCAGTCGTCGCGCTGGCGGCGCTTGGAGTGCGTTACGTCCATGAGGGCTTCGAGCAGCGCTCCGAGGCCGAGCTGGACGAAGCCCAGGAGCTGCGCCGCGACGTGCGTGTCGAAGATGCGCGCGAAAGTAAATCCGTAGTCCCTGCCGAGACAGAAGGTGTCGTAGCTCGCCGCGTGGAAGACCGTTTCCACCCGCTCCGAGGCGAAGATCGCCCCCAGGGGCAGAACCTGCTCCACGGCCAGCGGGTCGAGGACGAAGGTGCTCTCATCGGTCGAAATCTGGATCAGGCAGACCTTGTCGAAGTAGTGATAGAGGGAGTCGGCCTCGATGTCGACCGCGAGGCGGGGCGCGGCGTGGAGTGCTTCCATCATCCGGTCGAAACCCGCGCGGTCGGAAACAACTGTGTACCCTGGATCTGCGATTTCGTGGAACCCGGCCGTGGAAGATATCTCCATAGAGGCGCCGAGCGTATCAGACCAGGGGGTTCGAGAACAAGGTGTCGCCTTTTGGCAAAGGGGGAGGGTGAGCGCGGGGGGGGGCGCTTTGCCCCTCTGCCCCTTTCCGCCTAAACTCATAGGGGTCTCCGGCACCCAAAAGAGGGGCAACCATGAGAATCTCACTAATCCAACAGCATGCCTCGCACGACGTCGGTGAGAACACGGAGAGGGGGCTGAGCGCGCTGCGGGAAGCGGCCGCGGCGGGGGCGAAGCTGGTGGTTTACCCCGAGGTGGCCTTCCACCGCTTCTTTCCGCAGCATCCGCGCGGCAGGCGGCCGGAGCCGGAAGCGGAGGGCGTGCCGGGTCCCACCACGGACCGCTTCGCGATGCTCGCGCGCGAGCTGGGCGTGGTGGTGGTGCTCAACCTGTTCGAGCGCGACGGGGAGAAGACCTACGATGCCTCGCCGGTGATCGATGCGGGCGGGAAGGTGCTGGGCTGCACGCGCATGGTCCACGTCATGGACGGGCCCTGCTGGCACGAAACCGGCTACTACCATCCGGGCGACCGCGGCGCGCCGGTCTACGAGACGGCCGCGGGGCGGATCGGCGTGGCGATCTGCTACGACCGGCACTTTCCCGAGTACACGCGCGCGCTGGCGCTCAAGGGAGCGGACCTGGTGGTGGTGCCCCAGGCCGGCGCGGTCGACGAGTGGCCCGAGGGGCTCTTCGAGGCGGAGATGCGCGTCGCCGCCTTCCAGAACGGATGCTTTGTCGCGCTCGCCAACCGCGTCGGCGCGGAAGAACGCCTGACCTTTGCGGGCGAGTCTTTCGTGGCCGACCCTTT
>VGFB01001437.1 GCA_016869015.1 Armatimonadota bacterium | reverse complement strand
CGCCGTCGTCGCCTGGGACTTCACGAACATCAACTCGGGGGCCGCCGCCATCAACACGCCGTACGCCATCCCTCACGCCCGCACCCAGCACCTGCGCTCCGATTCGCCGCTGCGCGGGGGCTCCTATCGGGCGCTGGCAGCCAACGCCAACAACTTCGCGCGCGAGTGCTTCATGGATGAGCTCGGGGAGGCCGCCGGCGCCGATCCTCTGGCCTTCCGTCTGGCGCACCTCCAGGACGCCCGCCTGCGTACCGTGCTGGAGACGGCCGCCGAGCGCTTCGGGTGGGCGAACCGCCCCGCCGGCGACGGCATCGGGTACGGCCTTGCCTGCGGTACCGAGAAGGCCTCCTACGTGGCGACGTGCGCGGAGGTGGCGGTCGACCGGGAGCAGGGCACGTTCCGCGTGCAGCGGCTGTGCGAGGTCTTCGAGTGCGGGATGGTCCTCAACCCCGACAACCTGCGTTCCCAGGTCTACGGCTGCCTCATCATGGCCCTCGGCGCGGTGCAACCCGAGGAGATGCTGTTCGAGGACGGGCGCATCCTGAACCCGCGCTTCAGTCAGTACCACGTCCCACGCTTCTCGGGCGTGCCCGAGCTGGAGGTGCACCTGCTGAACCGCACCGACATCGATCCGGCGGGCGGGGGGGAGACGCCCATGGTTGCCGTGGCGCCGGCCGTCGCCAATGCCGTCTTCGATGCCACCGGCCTGCGCATCCGCGAGCTGCCGATCAAGCTGCCGACGCCCTGACCCGCTCATGGACCCCTACACGCAGCTTCTCGCCCTCCTCGACTCCGGAACGCCATGCTGTGCCGTGCTCGTCGTCTCAGCCGTCGGCTCCACGCCCCGCGAGGCGGGCGTGCGGGCGGTCGTGGAGGGGGACGGGCGGATCCACGGCACCGTCGGCGGCGGCGCGGTCGAGGCGCGCGCGCAAGCGGCCGCCATCGAGGCGTGTCGTACCGGGCGGGCAGCGATCCTGGACTGCGAGCTTTCGGGCGATGACGCGGCCGACTGCGACCCGATCTGCGGCGGGCGAATGCGCTTGCTGGTCGACCCGACCGCCGTCAAGGACCGGTCGGCCTATGAGCAGGCGGCCCGGGCGCTGGCCCGGCGGGAGCGCGGCGTCCTCGTGACTGAGGTCGATGCGGGTCACGGCGTCCGCACTCGCGTCTGCTGGCGGGAGGGCAGTCTGCCGCCGGGCGACCCGGCGGCGCCGGAGACCTTCGTCGAGCTCGTCGCTCCCGAGCCGCTCCTGGTGATCGCCGGGGGGGGCCACATCGGCCAGGCCCTGGCGCGGCAGGCGATCCTCATCGGCTTCCAGGTGACGGTCATCGAGGACCGCCCGGAGTATGCCGCCCCTTCCCTCTTCCCCGTCGAGGCGACGGCCCGCTGCGGCGACATTGCGGAGACCCTCGGGGCGCTGCCGAGCGATGGCGATACGTACTTCGTCATCGTCACGCGGGGGCATCGGCACGACGCCGCAGCCCTGCGCGCCTGCCTCCGGAAGCCGGCGGCGTACATCGGCATGATCGGGAGCCGCCGCAA
>VGFB01001436.1 GCA_016869015.1 Armatimonadota bacterium | reverse complement strand
CCCGACTGCGTAGGCCTCGCCCCCCAGCCGCCTCGCCGATGCCTGCCCCCTGGCCTTCGGCACCTCTTCCTTGGCATACCCTTCGGCGCGGTTGATCTCCGACCGCTTCTCCTCCATCGCGCTCGCCACGTCCCGGTACGCCGCCACCACCTGCACCGGCGGGTGGACGTCCAGCAGCCGCACATCCGTCACCTTCAGCCCCGACTCGTGCCGGTCAAACAGCACCTGCGCGGCGTCCCCGATCTGTTCCTCCAGAGAGACCCGCCCATCGGTCATCACCACCTCTGCCGCCTTGCGTCCGAACGCCTGGCAGACAGCGGCCTCCCCGACTGCGCGCGCCAGCGCCGTCTCATCGCTCACATGGAAGACGTACGCGTGTACGTTGCGCACGACGTAGTGGATTGCCACCGTCACGTCCAGCAGGTTCTCGTCACCGGTCAGGCGCAGCGACTCCTCCGGCTGCCGCCGGTACTGCCCGCCCTGGTGAGGGCTCTCCCACTCATACCCGCTCACGACCTCCCCCGCCCCCAAGCTCCGGTAGCCGACCTCCACCGCCCGAACCTGACCCGGCTTCACCCGCACCAGCCGCTCCACCGGCCAGGGCAAGCGGTAGTGTAGCCCCGGCCCGCGGGGCGCGCCGCACTGCGCCCCAAACCGCCGCACGACTACCACCTCCGCCGGGCCCACCGCGAACACGCCCGAGAGCACGTACAGCGTAACCACCCACGGTAGCCCCCAGCGCACAAGCCGCCCTCTCCGCGCCGACAGCCACTCCCGCCCACTGCGCCATGACCGTCCCGCGGCCCAATGCCCGCCCCGGTGCAGCAGGTCTCCCGCCGCCTCGATCGCCCGGGCCGTCCGCCCGCGCTCCTCCAGGCGACGGGCGGCGAGCAGCCGCAGCGAGTTCCCCACCACCAGCAGCGACGCGACCTGATGGAACACGGCAGCCCCGATGGGCCCCAGGAGCCCCTTCGCGCTCGCCAGGACGCCAATGGCGTTGAACAGCAGAGCGAACCAGAACACGTTGGTCCGAACCGTGCTCATCGCGCGGCGGGAGAAGCGGATCAGTGCCGGGATTCGTCGGAGATCCGCCGCCGCCAAGATCACGTCCGCCGCGTCCGCGGTGATGTCCGTCGCCACGTCGCCCATCGCCACGCCCACCGAGGCTGTCGCGAGCATCGGGGCGTCGTTCACGCCGTCCCCGACCGCGACGACCCTGCGCCCTTCCTCCTCCAGTCGCCGGACCACGCCGGCCTTCTCGTCCGGGAGCAAGCTCGCGTGGTGGCGCGCAATGCCGGCCGACCGCCGCACGGCGCGCGCGGCCCGTTCGTGGTCACCGGTCAGTAGGAGGGTCTCGCCGATCCCCGCCCGACGCAGCTCCTCGACCGCCTCCGCCGCCTCCTCCCGGATCGGGTCCGCCGCCGCCAGGAGCCCGATCGCGCGCCCGTCCAGCGCGCAGTAAGCCAGCAACATCCCCTCCTCCGCGCACTCCCGAGCCTGCACCGCCAGGGCCTCCAGGCCGGTACATCGCTCCTCGGCCAGCA
>VGFB01001435.1 GCA_016869015.1 Armatimonadota bacterium | reverse complement strand
AGCAATGAGAGCTACACGTGGATCTGCTGGGCGAAGAAGGACGGCGTCTACGCCAAGGAGGGCGACCGTCGCGGCTTCAACACGGCGGCACTTCCGGGCGACTCGTTCCAGCCCGACGGCAGGATCCGCCGGTCCGACGAAGTCCCCTACATCGGCAACAACATCCACAACAACAACGGGTCCGGCCAGAACCGGAGCAAGTCGGTCAAGCGAGGGGTCCCCGTCTGGTACCAGGTGCTGGTCCAGAACGACGGCACCGCTCGGGACAAGTTCAAGCTGAAGGGAACCAAGGGCACCTCGGCTTGGGAAGTCCGGTACTTTGCGGGCGGGACGGAGGTCACCAGCGCTGTCACCGGGTCAGGCTGGGTGTCAGGGTGGGTCGCGGCGGGAGCCGACCTGGCGAACGTGGGGTTCTTCGTCACGCCCCAGGACGGCGCCGAGGGCGGCTCGGCCAGGACCGTGTACCTCAACTCCTACTCCGTCACTAACTCCACCCTCGACACCGTCCGCGGGCACACAGCCTGCCAGGTAGAGCACCGAGCCGACATGCTTGTCCGCCGCAAGGGCGACCCGGCTTACCTGGGGGATGGGGTCCGCAACACGAATGGCGCCTACCAGACGGCCCTGCAGACCGTCAAGGCCGGGGCCAGGGGCGTCTACCAGGCCAAGCTCCAGAATGACGGGAACGTGCAGGAAGCGTTCGTCGTCACGGCGTCAGGCTTGAGCGCGCCCTGGACGGTGGCGGTCTTCGACACCGCGACCGGGACGAACGTCTCGTCGCAGGTCTTGGGCGGCGGCTGGACGACCCCGGCACTGAGACCCGATGAGACTCGACTGATGCAGGTGGAGGTTAGCGCTCCGGCGGGCGCCGCGCTTGGAGCTGTGAGGACCGTGCTGATCACCGCCAACCCCAGCGGGAGCGCCTCGGGAGTGGACGCCGTCAAGGCCAAGACAACGGTGGGCGATGGCGCGAGTTCGGTCCGGTTGACGAGCGTCAGCGCCGCAACGACATCCGGCGGCGCCGAGATCACGTTTGCCCTGAGCGGAGCAGCCGACGTGTCGGCCCTCGTGAGGAACGTTGCGGGGCGGCCGGTTCGGCGGCTGGTGACAGATCGGGCGGCGGTGGCCGGGGTGAACCGGCTCATCTGGAACGCGACTAGCGACGCCGGGCTGAGAGTCCCCTCGGGTGTGTATCTGGTCGAGATCACGGCTCGGGGCACGGACGGCTCATCGAGTCGAGCCCTCACGTCGGTCCGACTGGACCGCTAGCCATCGGGAGGCCAGGAACCTCCCCAATGCGTGGGGCGGGCCGATACGGCTCGCCCCACGCGGATTCCAGAGAGAGGTGGATACGAGGAAGCTCGAGCCTCGCCACCCGAACGTGCGCTACGACCCGAACTGGACCTGGGACGGGCCGGGGGGCGTTGACTTCAGGTAAGGGCCGCAGCGCGCAACGCCGGTGGCGGTGTGGCCGTCCTGGAACCGACCCATGCTGACGCCTCTTGCGGTTCGGCCGTACCGGATGTTGTGCGCGATCTGTGCTCTC
>VGFB01001434.1 GCA_016869015.1 Armatimonadota bacterium | reverse complement strand
CCCAAGATCCACGAGCACGCCGGAGGGCCGCCGCACGGCTACGGCATTCGCGACGAAGCCGGGCGCGTGGTCCTGTTCTACAGCTTCAACACCGATCTATCGGATGGCTGGGAAAGCCCCGAGGTACACGACGACCCGCCCGAGGCCCGCGAGGCGGCTCTCCGGATGGGCGTGAACATCGTGGTCTACGCACTGACCTACTGAGCCGGGATCCGGTTACTCGGTCCCGATCAGCAGCACTTGCCCGGGTCGGATCGTCGAACCTGTGAGACCGTTCGTCGCCCGGATGTCGTCAACAACCCGGCGCAGGTCCGCGTTCGGCGGGCCGTATTCCCTGGCCAATCCCCAGAGGGTGTCCCCCGACTCCACAACCACCCGCGCCGGAGCCTTCGATTCGTCGCGTCCGCCGAGGCTCAGGGCGAACAGCGGGGAGACCAGAAGCGCCAACCCAACCAGCGCTAACACGACCACTCGCTTGCGTCGTTGCTGGAAGCTGCTCCTCGACCGCCTTGCCATCGCTCCGCCCCCTCGTTGCCGGTCATGCCTCGATGCTGGGGTGTCGTTGGCCGACAAAGAGATATCGTCATACCGAAATATGCAATTGTATCTTAGATAACCCCGACCGGCAGGACGCAGGTTCCGCGCCCGTGGGGCCAGGGCTCGTTGAGTCGCCGCGGCCGGATGAACCCCCGGCTCTGCAGCATCGTCCGAGGTTCTGACATGTTACTCCGGAACGGCGGCCGGCGTAGACCGGAGAGACCATCCCTGGACTGGAGAGGCACTCGTCATGGGCAGACATCGTGGGGCGCTCGTCGGGCTCGTCGCTACTGCGTTGGCAGCGGCAGCGCACTTCGCCGTTGCTCAACCTCCCGGCGGGCCGGGAGGCGGCCGGGGTCCCGGTCGCGGGGGTCGGCCGTTCGAGGTCGGGCAGCTCGCGGCGGTGTCCGAGGACGGCAAGACCCTCACCTTGACCTCGGAGTTCGGCCAGAACGCCGCCGTCAACGTGACGGTCGGCGAGGGGGCCGCCTACTACACCGCCTGGGACGTCGAGGCAAAGGACATCGAGGTCGGCGACGTGGTCGCGCTGCGGGGCACTCCGGTGAAGCTCCAGGCCGACCAGGTGCAGGTCGGCGCGGACGTTCAGGCGCTGCTCGGTCTCGGCGGTCCGGGGCCGAACCCGCCCGGCGGGCAAGCGCCCGACGGCGCGCCCGCGGCGCCTCGACCGATGGTGTTCGGCATGGTCAGTGGAACCGTCGTGCAGACTGACCCGCTGACGGTGGATGTGAACGGGCTGCAAGTCGAGATAGCCCTCAGCGAGGGCGCCTCCCTCACGAAGGTCGCCCCGATGGATCAGCCTCAGGTCGCCGTGGGCGACCGGATCATCGCCGCGGGCCAACGGGCGGCCGGGCCGGAGGGCGCCCTGACCGCGAGCGCCATTCTCGTGGACACCACGGCCAACGGCCTGCAGCCCTTCCGCGGGAGGGGCGGCTTTGGCGGCGGGCGCGGCGGGCCGGGTGGCGGACCGGGCGGCCCGCCCGGCAACAACTA
>VGFB01001433.1 GCA_016869015.1 Armatimonadota bacterium | reverse complement strand
GCCGGGGCAGGGCGAAGCGTGGCGTGGAGGAAGTGGAACTCGCCACGGGCCGGCATCAGGTCGACGATCTCGACCAGGATGAACTCGCGCCCGCCCAGCGTGATGTGGTCGCCCACGTTGGGCTTGCGCTCGGTGTTGAGAATGGCGCCGGGGTGGGACTCGCCGATCACCACATAGCTGACCTTGTAGATGGCGCTCATCACATCCCTCAGCGGCCGGTCAGGTGGTAGTGGCGCAGCTTGAACGACAGGTCGGCAGCCATGTTGCGCATGACGATGAACCCCAGATGGTGATTGGCCTCGCACAGACGGTTGAAGTCGTCGCGGTCGATGGTCTGGATCAGGGTGTGATCGGCGATCGACTTAACCGTGGCGGAGCGGGGCCCGTAGTCGACGAGCGCCATCTCACCGAACAACTGCCCGCGCCCGAGATGGACGACCGTGCGGGGAGCGAGGTTCTGGCTGGAGGGACTGACGAGCACTTCCACGAAGCCATCGGCAATCACGAACAGCTCGCCGCCCGCTTCGCCCTGGTTGGTGATGACCTGACCGGCGCGGTACTGGCGCTGCTTGCAGATACGGGCCACGTCCGCCAGTTCCGCCTCGGTCAGCCCCTCGAAGAGCTCCACCTTGCTCAGGATCGGCAACAGGTCCATGTCCGCGGCTCCGTGGACGAACGCGTCCACCATCCATTGTAGACCGGACGACGCCACAGGCAACCGCCCTGTGCGAACGTCCGGCGTGAGCCGGGACTTCGGAAGTTGGTCCGGTTTGTGGTAGAATGTGCCATCTGCCAACCCTCGCAAGGCCCCCTTCGATGAAGACGCCTTCCTACGGCCGGAAGCCTGAGCCGATGGACCTGCTGGGCGACGACGACGCCTGGACCCGGCATTCGCAGCCCCCTCCCGGGTGGCACCTGCGGCGGCGCTCGCACCTGTGGCGCCCGCCCACCGACGCCTTCGAAACCGACGAGGCGTACGTGATCGTGGTCGAAGTGGCCGGCATGCGCGGGGCGGAGTTCTCGGTGACCTTCGAGCGCCCGATCGTGTGGATCCGGGGCACCCGCGGCGACGTCGCCGGCTCCAAGGCCTATCACCAGATGGAGATCGCTTTCGGCGACTTCGAGACCGGTGTGCACGTGCACGCGCCGATCGACGAGTCCGCCATTGAGGCGTCCTACAACGATGGATTCCTACGTGTCATCCTACCCAAGTCCCAACCTCGACGGGTCCCACTCACCCCGACGAGCTGATTCCCTTTCTGCCAGGCCAGGCTCCCCGCACGGGCTGGAGAGCTCTGCCGCCCGTCCGTCTCGCGATCTCGGAACCCCGACCGGCCTCCGCCCCGGCGAAGGCGAGCCGCCGGCGCCGCTGATCGTGATTCAGGAAGGGCAGGAGTCCGCCGAGGGCGGAAGCCTGGTCCCGGATCTGACCCAGCTGCCGGATGAGCTGCCCATCCTTCCCTTGCGCGGCCTGGTCGTCTACCCGCACACGGCCGTCCCGCTGACGATCGGACAGCCTCGATCCATCAAGCTGATCGACGACGTCGC
>VGFB01001432.1 GCA_016869015.1 Armatimonadota bacterium | reverse complement strand
CCGCATCCTCAGTCTGAGCTTCCAGGGCAAGTCGCTGGAGGAGATCGCGCGCGTCGTCGACGAGGAGGGCGGGCGAGGCGTCGACCTGGTCGCGCTTCCCGAGACATGGCGCGGACAGGGGGACGGGTGGGAGACGCTCGAGGGGCCGACGATCACCACGCTGGCCGCGCTCGCGCGCAAGCACCGGACCTACATCGTGTGCCCCATTGACCGGCGTGACGGCGAACGGCGGCTGAACTCCGCGGTGCTCCTCGACCGCGAGGGTCGCGTCGTCGGCGTCTACGACAAGGTCTACCCCTACTGGGCCGAGTTTGACGTGACGCCGCCCGTCTCCCCCGGCAGCGAAGTTCCGATCTTCCAGGCGGACTTCGGACGGGTCGGCCTGGCGATCTGCTTCGATGTGAACTTCCCCGAGGTCTGGCAGCGCCTCGCGGACCAGGGCGCGGAGCTCGTCATCTGGCCGAGCGCCTACTCGGCGGGGACCTCGCTGCAGGCCCACGCCCTGAACCACCACTTCGCCGTCGTCACCTCCACCTGGACGCGGGACTGCATCGTGTACGACATCACCGGCCAGGAGCTCCTGTACGAGCAGAGCGAGGACCTCAACATCACGCGCGTCACGCTCGATCTGGACCGGTGCATCTTCCACCAGAACTTCAACCTCGAGAAGCGCGACAAGCTGCTGGCCGAGCACCCCGAAGACGTGGAGCAGGAGCAGTGGCTCGACCGCGAGCAGTGGTTCGTACTCCGCGCCAGGCGCCCCGGCGTCAGCGCGCGCGAGCTCGCGAAGCAGTACGGTCTCGAGGAACTGCGCGACTACCTCGATCGCAGTCGGCGGGAGATCGACAAGATGCGCGGTTCGTCCCTCACCGACGGGACGACATGAACCCATGAGTCGCTGCCCCCTCCTCACCGACCTCACCCAACAGGCCCTCGCGCTTTGGGCTTCGCCCGAGCAGGAGCGCCGCCGGCGGCTTTGGGCGGATCACTTCAACGGCCGCACGCGCGAGGTGCCGGTGTCCTGCGCGATGTTCCAGGGCTGGCAGGACCTCGTGTGGCAGCAGATCATCCCCGAGGAGACCTTCCACCACAAGGACGAGATGGCGCGGACGCTGGAAGCGCACCTGTGTCACCGGCTCTGGCGCGCGGAGCACATCCCCGACGACACGCCGCTCGATCCGACCTTCGCGTTGCACGCCCTGCCGGCCATGGCGCCCGATGAGCTGTGGGGCGTGCCGCTGGCCTTCGAGAGCACGGGGCAGGCCGGGGGCGCGTACAAGCCGGTGCCGCCCTTGCAGGACCCGGCGGACATTGCGAAGCTGCGCGCGCCGACGTTCCGCGCGGACGAAGCCTCGGTGGCGCGGCAGCGGGAACAGGTTCACGACCTCCTCGGCGAGGCGCTGCCGCTGGCGGAGCGGGCGGATGCGCTGCACAACGGGCCGTTCGAGTGGGCGGTGAGGCTGCGGGGGATGGACAACCTGCTGCTGGATGTGTACGACCGGCCGGAGTGGCTGAAGGAGCTGATGGCGTTCCTGCAAGGCGCCATCGTGGCAT
>VGFB01001431.1 GCA_016869015.1 Armatimonadota bacterium | reverse complement strand
GTCGTTCGGCGACCCGGACCTCAGCGCTCGTGAGGAATTGCGGAAATGGGGACGGGACGCTGGGATGGTCGCCTATAGCTACGAGCGTGGCTCGCTAAGCTGTGACGGCCGGGCTGGCGTCATCGTCCTCCTGTCCGAGGTCACGTCCAACGTCCGGGCGTTCTCCCTGGACGGAGCCCAGCTGTGGCGAACTGAACTGCCGGACTACCGCGCGCGGTCCTTCGTGCGGAGCCAGCGCGGGGGAGTCACCATGCGGCCCGATCCCACCACGGGGACCGCGCATACAGGTACCGCAGTGTTCTTCGGCGGGGACTTTGTGTACGTCGTGCTTCACGAAGCAAGCTTGGCGGACCCAGAAGGGAGTTGGGAGCTCCGCATCCTCGACCGTCAAGGCGGAAAGCAGTTGGCCAGCCAAGCACTACCGCTGGGTCTCGTGACGCAGCGGGCTGGCCGAATCGTGGGGTTTGCGCAGGATCCGTACCCGAGTGTCGCCGTCTACAGCGTGAGATGAAACAAACCTCGGGCAGCAAGCGCGTGCGTTCTAACCCGGAGTTGGTCCCGCCCGTTTCGCTTCTGTCCGCCGCGGCCGTGCGGGAGATGCAGATAGACTGGGTGTACGCACCTGCGTAGTGTGAAGGCGGGACAACTCCAAAGTCGTTAGAAGGCGCTATCTACTCCTGCGCCTCGTCCGCGCGCAGCCGCTCCCAGAAGCCCCGTGGGTTGACTACAAGGAAGGGGAGCCGTCCTGCGAGCTCAAGAAGGTCTCGATCCCCCGTCACCAGCACATCAATCCGACCTGCCACCGCCTCCGCCAAGATCGGTGCGTCGTTGGGATCGCGGGGCATAATGCCGACTACGGCGGCCTCCGAAACGATCTCCCCCTCTCGCCTGAGGAAATCGTCCATCTCCCCGGCGAGGTCCGGCGACAGCCGCATCTTCTTCTGCAGGACGCATCGAAGCTCCGCCAGAACCGCCTCACCCACGACGAGTTCATGCTCGGCGAGCACAGTCTGGAGGACATCGGCACAGAGGCCCCGCGTACCTACCGCGCTGACCAAGACGTTGGTGTCGAGAAAGACTCTCACGACACGTCGCGGAAGACGTCCTCGTCGGTCAGGTAGCCCTGGGCCTCAGCGAAGGGCATGATGCGGCGGCGTAGGTCCTCGAATTGGGCGACCGCCAACTGACGCCGTAGTGCATCCCGCACGACCTCGCTTCGAGTGCGTCCGCTCCGCTTGGCGGCTCGCGCGAGCCGTCGCTGCAAGTCCGGATCCAGTCGGATGGTGAGGGCTGAGGTCTTCATGTCATGCATTGTAACACACGCCGCGCCTTCTAACCAGAGTTTGCTGCTGCACGGTAAGCTGAGAGGTCCCGGGCCACTCGCCTTGCAGCTCGCGGCCCGGGGTACGCATCATGCACGCGCAGCAGAAACTCAAAGTCGTTCTATGAGAGCGATTGTCAAGGGCGAGCTTCGCCCCGGCCGACTGCTTCGGCGATTTGCCCTTGGCAATCAGCCCCGATGATTTGGATGACGAGGCGCGTCGGCGCTTCGGG
>VGFB01001430.1 GCA_016869015.1 Armatimonadota bacterium | reverse complement strand
CGAGGTCCTGCGTCCGGGTCGCGCTGCGCATGACAGCGAGAACCGAGGCGATGACCATCGAGCCGACGGTGAGCGCGATGATCAGCTCAATGAGCGTCAAACCCCGGCGCCGCGGCATCATGCGCCCGCCCCTCCCCCCGTCGTCACGCCGGTGGCCTGCGCCTCGGGCTCCCCGTAGGGGGCCGCGCTGGTGAGCACCAGCTCATCCTCCACTCCCGCGACATTCCACGTGACGGTCACCGTTACGATCTCCAGGCCCTCGATCTCGCTGTCCGCGATCTCCACCGTCCAACTGTAGTCCGGGAACTCCTCCCCGAAGTCGCCGTCGTCTTCGCCCGGCGCAATGGCCGTCTCCTTGAGGACCTCCTCCATCTTCCCCCGGGCCAGGAACGTCCCCGTGCTCAGATACTCATCCTGCAGGCTCAGCCGCATCGCCGCGCCGTAGGCCTCGATCACCGCCACCAGCCCGATGGCCATGATCGCCACCGAGACGATGGCCTCCAGCAGCGTGAAGCCGCAATCGGCGCCTGTCCCTGACTTCCCCTTAGCCCGCGGCAAGCTCATCCTCTTCCCGCACCTCGGTCCGGCCCGTGATGGCATCGACCGCCACGGCCAGCTGGTCCTCGTACTCGTTCTCCAACAGGATGCGGGCCCCATCGGAGGTCCCGCTGGGGGCGAAGGCGATGAACGGCGTGCCCTCCTCGTTGAGCCGGGACTGCAGGCCTTCGATCTCCTCGAGGGCTTCCTCGCTGAGCTGTGCCAGGGCCTCATCGCCCAGTTGCAGCTCGCAGATCGTCACGCCTGCGGGCAGCTTTCGTGAAGCGCCCAGCACGCTCTCGTCCTCGACGAACTTCGGTTCCTCGTCGCGCGCCTCCGCCGTCTCCGTGTCGTAGTAGGTCACCCAGACGCGCCCCCCGTCGCGATCCACGTTCAGCCGGTACGTGGTCCCCTCCACGACCGCCTGGCTCCGCGCGTACTGCATCAGGCCCACCAGATCCCGCGCCGCCGACCGGAGCTTCGCCACATGGTACTGCCGCGCGAACGACGGCGCTGTGAGCCCGGCCAACAGCACCAGGATCACCAGCACCACCATCAGCTCCACCAGCGTGAAGCCGCGGGGGACTGACGACGGAACTCCGGACATTCGGAGCTCCGTTGTCTGTCCCCGACGTGACCGCCGCCCCGGGATCCTCACGCCGACCCTCCTACCGTCCGCCCGTCACTCCTCGGCCCACGTCTCCCGCTCCCACGAGTTGATGTCGGCGTCGAGGCCCTCGCCGCCCTCCACGTTGTCCGCGCCGAACGACCACAGGCGGAACTCCCGCCCGTTCTCGGTCGAGAGGTACTGGAAGTCGTTGCCCCAGCCATCCTTCGGGACTTCCTGGACGTACGGGCCCTTCCAGGACTTGGGCTTGGGGGCCGAGGTCGGCTCCTTCACCAGCGCCTCGAGGCCCTGCTCGGTCGAGGGGACCTTGTTGGCGTTATCGATGCGGTACTTCTCCAGCTCGCCGACCAGAATCCGCATCTGCACGATGGTCGTCGCCCGTCGGGCAT
>VGFB01001429.1 GCA_016869015.1 Armatimonadota bacterium | reverse complement strand
CTTCCCCACCGTCGAGTGGACCGTCTACCTGCGGAACGGCGGAGATGCCGACACGCCGCTCATCTCCGACCTCCGCGCCATCGATACGCGCCTCGAGCGCACCTCTGGCTGGGACTTCTCGCTGCACCGCATACGGGGCGATGACTGCACGCCGCAAAGCTACGCGCCGCTGACCGAGGCCCTCGGCCCCGGCGCCAGAATCGACGTCGCCAACACCGGGGGGCGCCCCACGCAGCTCGCCTTCCCGTACTTCAACCTCGAGTGGCCCGGGGCAGGCCTGATCTACGCGCTCGGCTGGCCCGGCCAGTGGTCGGCGGGCTTCGAGCGGGAGGGTGACACGGGGCTGAGGATTCACGGCGGCCAGGAGCTTACCCGCTTCCGACTGCACCCTGGCGAGGAGGTCCGCTCGCCGCTGGTTGTGCTCCAGTTCTACCAAGGCGCCCCTCTGCGCGCGCAGAACCTCTGGCGCCGGTGGATGCTGGCGCACAACGTTCCCCAGCCCGGGGGCCGGCCGCTACCGACGCAACGGTCCCTCTGCACGGGCAACTACTACCCGGGGCTGATGACGGTCGCCGACCAGGAGCGGGCCTTCCTCCAGCGGCACCTCGACGAGGGCATCGCCTTCGACTACTGGTGGCAGGACGCGGGCTGGTACCCGTGCGACGGGGTCGGCTGGCCCAAGGTGGGTACGTGGGAGCCGGACCCGGTCCGCTTCCCCCAGGGCCTGCGGGAGCTGTCGGACCTGATGCACCGGAATGGGAAGCGGACCCTCGTGTGGTTCGAGCCCGAGCGCGTGCATCCGGGCACGTGGATCGCCGAGCAGCACCCCGGATGGGTCCACGGCGGAGGGGAGGGCGGGTTGTTGAGGCTGGGCGAGCCGGCGTGCCGGGAGTGGCTGACCGACCATATCGACCGGCTGCTCACTGCGCAGGGGGTCGATGCCTACCGCCAGGACTTCAACCTCGACCCGCTGCCCTACTGGCGCGCAGCGGACGCGGACGACCGGCAGGGGATCACCGAGATCCGGCATGTAGAGGGCTACCTCGCCTACTGGGATGAGCTGCTCCGTCGTCACTCGAACCTGCTGATCGACTCGTGCGCCTCGGGTGGGCGGCGTAACGACCTGGAGACGCTCCGGCGGGCCGTACCCTTGCTGCGGAGCGACTGGTACTGGTCGCCGGAGGGACAGCAGTGCCTTACCTACGGGCTGTCTCAGTGGATCCCCTACCATGGCACCGGGGTCATCTACCAGAAGGACGCCTACTGGTGGCGCAGCAGCATGGTGGCCGAACTGAGCTTCGGGCCGGACGCGGCCGGGCTGGAGCGCGTCGACTTCGGGCTGATCCGGCGCATGGTGGAGGAGCACCGGGCCATCTCGCCCTGCTTTCTGGGCGATCTCTACCCGCTCACGCCCTACGCGCCGGGTAACGACGTGTGGATGGCCTGGCAGTTCGACCGTCCCGACCTCGGCCGGGGCGTCGTCCAGGCCTTCCGCCGCGCTGAGAGCATCTATGAGTCAGCGCGCCTGAAGCTGCACGGACTCGACCCGGCGGCCA
>VGFB01001428.1 GCA_016869015.1 Armatimonadota bacterium | reverse complement strand
AGCCGGGTGGTGGCCAGCTGGCTGGGAAACTTGTAGGCCACGGCCCAGCGCGGGTCGCGGCTGACGACGCCCAGCCGTTCCTGGTAGTCGAGACGGTTGACCTTGATCACGACGCCGTCGATCTCGTAATCGAGGGTGTCGCGCTTGTCGCTCCACTCGCGACAGAAGCGCACGACGTCGTCGATCGAGGGCTGGTGGCGGAAGTGGGGGTTTACCGGGAAGCCCCAGCGTGCGAGCTGGCGGAGCACCTCCTCCTGTGTGCCCAGCTCGATCCCTTCGGCCTGTCCGACCGCGTAGCCGAAGAACGCCAGCGGCCGCGTGGCGGTGACGCGCGCGTCGAGCTGGCGCAGAGCTCCAGCGGCCGCGTTGCGCGGATTGGCGAAGATGCTCTCGCCGGCCGCGGCGCGCTCGTCGTTGAAGCGCTGGAAGGCCGAGATCGGCAGGTAGGCCTCGCCGCGAATCTCGATGAGTTCCGGCACAGGCTCCCCTTCCCTGAGCCGGAGCGGGATCGCCCGGATGGTTTTCAGGTTGGGGGTGATCTCCTCCCCGACGAGGCCGTTCCCGCGCGTCGCCCCGGTGACGAGCACGCCGCGCTCGTAGGTGAGCGAGCAGGCGATGCCGTCGATCTTCAGCTCCGTTACGAAATCGATCTCCTCGGCTTCGAGCAGGTTGGATATGCGTCGCTGGAAGGCGCGCAGCTCCTCTTCGTCGAATGCGTTGGCGAGGCTGAGCATCGGGCGGCGGTGCTCCACCTTGCGGAACTTCTCCTGGGGTTCCGCCCCGACGCGCCTCGTGGGCGAGTCCGGCGCCGCGAGCTCCGGGTACTCCCGCTCCAGCTCGACCAGCTCGCGAAAGAGCCGGTCATACTCCCCGTCGGATATGATCGGGTCGTCCAGAACATGGTAGCGGTAGTTGTGAAACTCGAGGTCCCTGCGCAGCTCCGCGAGCCGTGCCGCGGCCCGATCGATGTCTCTGTCCACACCCAGGAATATAGCAGCGGGAGCGGCCTCTTGACCACTCCGGCGCGGGCGGCTGCCGGGGGTCGGACGTTCAGGCCCCCCACGGCGCGGATAATCCCATTGGATCCGGAGCGCGAACGTGACAGACTCCCGCGTGCGAGACGCTCCAGCTCGAACGTCGATGCGAGCGGATCCTGCTCTCGGCCGGGAAGCCCACGGGCCCGAGGTAGCACTCTCCCGGACGATTGGACGGGAATCGGAGTCGATGAACCGGAGTTTCATGCGGCCGACGGTTGCCGCGATTACCCTCCTGTGCCTTTGGATCCCGCCGCTCGGCGGCCAGCAGCCGCGCCGCGTCCGTTTTCAGGACCTCCCCGCCGGCTGGTCGGAGTCCGAGGCTTCCTTCGGGAGTATGCTCGCCGATATCGAGAAGCGCACACGGGCCCGCCTGCTGGAGGGCGAGAACGAGCACCTGATCGCCTACATTCTCCAGTCGGCGCGCTTCACCGACCAACCGAAAATCGAGCCGGCGCTCAGCGCCATGGAATACATGGCCGGCGGAACTCCGGCCGGCCGGATTCCACCGGCCGTGGCCCGG
>VGFB01001427.1 GCA_016869015.1 Armatimonadota bacterium | reverse complement strand
TGCGTTCATCGTGACCATGGTGTCGACAGGACGGGCGATCGACGTGAAGCGGGAGATCCTGATCCTCTTCGACCTCCTCCTGGTGGTGGTCTTCGGCCTGCTCCTCTACTCGGCCTCCGCGCGCGATTCGGCGGCGCCTCCGGGTCTCATGGACTGGATCCAGCTGACGCTGGTCGGGACGGCGCTGGTAGTGGACGCCCTGGCGCTCTGGGCCATCGGGTCCCGGATCTCGGAGTTCGGGTTCACGCCCAACCGGGTTGCCGCGCTGGGCGAGAACATCGTCCTCCTGGTCAACCTGGGCGGCTCCGCCCTGCTCTACGCCGGCTTCCTGCGGGGCCGCGTCGCCTTCTCGCGCCTGTGCGACTGGCAGAAGTTCTATCTCTACGTACTCGCCGCCTGGGCGGCGGCGGTCGCCTTGCTCTTCCCCCTGGTGTTCGCATTCGCCTGATCGATTTGGCGGCGGACGAACAGGTCGAGGCGTTCACGAAGCCTGCCGGGGAGCGCGCTCGATTCGACGGATAGGCTGGCCGCGACCGCGCTCGGCTCGCGTTTCACCTTTGTCGAATGCAGCGGTCAGGGCCTTGAGGCATCGACGGCTCTCTTGCCGCCGGGCTCTCCGGCCGAGCCAACATTGGACCGATGATGCAGGAGGAAGTCGATCAAGGCGCTTTCGGCGTTCAGCGGATGACCTGTGGCGGGATCGCGGAGAGCACCGAACCGTCGTGGGTCCCGAACAGCGCAAAGGCGGCCACCGATCGGTCTGAAAGGACACGGATGTATCCCGACGAGAGATTCTGGGACGCCAGCCTCGGGAAGAACTGGGTGAGGAGTTGCGACGTTTTCCCAAGAGGCGGGATGCTCACTGTGACTCCGCCGTTCTGGTTGCCGGCTGCGTCATGGATTTCTATAAGCACACGGGCAGGACTCGGATTCGGGTTGGCGATCGCCAATCCTGTGTAATAGACGGAGTTCGAGGCGAGGTGGCTGAAAACCACATCTTGCTCCAAGGAGCTGACGAGCGGCAGTGCCGTGGAGTAGCTCTCCTGCTTCTGGTCGCCGAAGACGACGCTTCCCGCCAGTCTTGGGCCGTCGCTGATTACTTCCAGATAGCCCTGGATCTGCGTGTCCGCAGGATTGCCGAAATGGCCCGGCTCTGAGATGGAGAGTTTGCCCCTGCCCCTGATCCGAGCCGTCCTGGCGCGGCCAATCTGAATGCCGTTGTCGCCGATCCAACGATAGGCCACCCCTGCCTCGCGCGTTTCCAGGTTGACAATGGTGACCACGGAGCGCCAGACTTTCCCGCCGTCCACGTATTGCGGGCAGTAAAGCACTTGCGAACCTGCGGCGGCGTCCTGGCCGGCGAGCCCCATGACGAAGCGCCGGCCCCGCCTCAGCACTTCGAAGGGGACAATCCCCTGTGTGGCCTTGACGCGGATCGAGCCCTCTCGAGGCAGCATGTCCCCCGGAAAGAGCTCGCCCCGCTCGGCGACGAGGGCCCCAAGGGGATTTATCGACCGGGAGACCGCCGGCGCGAGGAGCGTCCCGTCGGAATCCAACAGC
>VGFB01001426.1 GCA_016869015.1 Armatimonadota bacterium | reverse complement strand
GTCTTCCGGAGCGACGCTCTCGGGGGGCCGCGGCGCGTCACGATTTACCGGCCGGCGCGCTTCCGAGCGTCGCGCCGCTACCCGCTCCTCCTCGTGCACGACGGGGGCGACTACCTCCAGTATGCCGGGCTCAAGACCGTGCTGGACAACCTCGCCCACCGCCTGGAGACGCCCGGGGTGATCGCCGCGCTCATGCACCCCCCGGGCCGCATGGAGCAGTACCGGGCCAACGAGGCCCACGCGCGCTGGCTGACCCACGAGCTCGTCCCCCAGCTCGAATCCGAGCTTCCCCTGATGGGCACTCCGGAGGGGCGGTGCCTCATGGGCGCGAGTCTGGGGGCCGTGGCCTCGCTGGCCACCGCCGTGCAGGCTCCGGGGTTCTATGGACGGCTCCTGCTCCAGTCGGGCTCGTTCGCGTTCTCGGACATCGGCGGCCACGGGCGCGGCGCCGTGTTCGACCCGATCGCGGAGTTCGTGAACCGGTTCCGGCGCAACCCGACGGCGGTGAGCCGCAGGGTCTTTGTGAGCTGCGGGATGTACGAGTCGCTGATCTACGAGAACCGTTCCCTCGTCCCGGTCCTGCAGAACACCGGGATGGAGGTACGGTTCGTGGAGTCGCGGGACGGACACAACTGGGAGAACTGGCGGGACCGGCTGCGCGAGGGGCTCTCGTGGCTCTTCCCCGGGCCCCTCTGGCTGGTCTACGACTGACGGAGACACCATGGCCGACGTCACCAAGAGGATCGGGCTCTCGCTCGGAGCCGACATCTGCTGGCCCATCGCCTTCACGGAGATCCTGAAGCGGCTCGACCTGGCGATCCCGGTGGGCATGAACAAGGTGCGCTTTCACGTGGAGCGCCTGACCATCGACCCCTTCGACGTGCGCGAGCCGAAACGCTACGACCTGGTCATCGACCGCCTCACGCACTGGTACCACGTGCGCCGCGAGTGGATCAAGAAGGCCGTGATCATGGACGACGTCTACGTGTTCAACAACCCGTGGGCGGTGCAGTCCATGGAGAAGCTGACCACGTACGCAGGCATGATCCGGCTCGGCTTCCCGATCCCCAAGACGTGGCTGGTGCCGCCCCACTCCTACGAGCCCGTGGCGGACCTCGAGTACACGCTCAACACTTATGCGCGGCTCTTCGACCTAGGCTCGATCGGGAAGAAGCTGGGTTACCCGATCTTCATGAAGCCCTACGACGGGGGCGGCTGGCGCGCGGTGACCAAGCTCGACGACGAGTCGGCGCTCCGCGAGGCCTACGACCAGAGCGGGAAGCTGGTGATGACGCTCCAGGCCGCCGTGCACCCCTTCGACCGGTTCGTGCGCTGCATCGGGCTCGGGCCGCAGACCCACGTGGTCCTCTACGACCCCAAGGCGCCGCTCCACGACCGGTACACGATGGCCCGCGACTTCATGACCGCCGAGGAACGCTCGCTCGTCGACGGGATGACGCTCGTGATCAACGCGTTCTTCGGGTGGGACTTCAACTCGTGCGAGCTGCTACACAAGGCGGGGACCTGGCACCCGATCGACTTCGCCAACCCCTGCCCCGA
>VGFB01001425.1 GCA_016869015.1 Armatimonadota bacterium | reverse complement strand
TCGGCGGGGAAGCGGCGGCCGGTCGACGTGAGGAGCTCCAGCTGCACGCTTCCACGCCGGTCGGCCTCCGGACCGGAGAGGCTCTCCGTCACGAGGCCAAGGTCCTTGTGGTCGCCCAGGAAGGTCAGGGGGTCCGCCCCAACCAGGGCTTCGGCAGACGTCTCCAGCAGGGCGCCCATCGCGCGGTTGGCGTAGGTGATTGCGCCGTCGCTCTCAGCGATGAGCACGGCCTCCGACACCAGGTTGACTGCCAGCGCCAACCGTTCGATCCGGCGGGCCGCCTCGAGCTGCCCGGAGGCGTCCACCAGGGCCACGAAGGCCCGCGCGCCTGCGGGATGGGGCACGCGCTGAGCCCGGATGTGAACGTGCAATGCGCCGCCGTCCGCACGGCGGGCCGCGACCCACAGCTGTTCCCACTCCGAGGCCCCCGCGAGCAGCCGGTCGAGGACGCCTCCGTAGGCGGGCTGATCGGCGGGGGCCACGAAGCCCGTGAGGGGGTCCAGCCTGCACACGGCGGGCGGGTCGGGGCAGCCCAGCAGGGCCGCGCACGAGGCGTTGGCGTAATGGATGACCGTGCGGTCGCAGAGGAGCAGCGCCGCGGGCGAGGTCTCGAAGATGCCGCGCAGGTCATCGCCGGAGGGCACGTCCATCGGCCACCCCGCTCTCGGCCTCTAGGAGTCCGGTGCCCGCTGGGAGCCCGCCGCAGCGTCGCCCGCGGCCAGCACCTCGGAGGCGTGGATGATCTCCGCTGCCAGTTCGGGCATTGAGCGGCGCTCGTCCTGGCTGCGCTTCTGGATACGCCGATACGCCTCGTGCTCAGGCAGCCCGTGGGCGTGCATCAGAATGCCCTTCGCGCGCTCGATGAGCTTGCGGTCCGCAAGCTGCTTCCGGGCCGTCTCGGCGCTGTGCTCTGCCGCTCTGACGCGTGCGGCCGCCCCCAGGCTGAGCGCGATCGCGACGCGCAGTTGCTCGGGGCTGACCGGTTTGATGAGATAGCCCCCTACCCCGGCCTCAACCGCTTGCTCGATGAACTCGTCGCTGAGGTGGGCGGTGATCACGACGATCGTCGCGTCCACTGTCGGCCGGATCTCGGCAGCCGCCGCCAGACCGTCCATCCCCGGCATGCGGATGTCCATGAGGATCAGCTCCGGCCGGTGCTCTCGAGCCGCCGCCACGGCCTCCAGCCCAGTCGCGGGCCGGGCGACGACTGCATAGCCGAGTTCCTCCAGTTGCTGGGCCAGCCGCGCTGAGGTGACGGCTTCATCCTCGCAGACGATCGCCTTGGGCGAGTGGGTTCCCGAGGGGGTCATTCGGAAGATCAACTCCGTACCATGGGCCCCGCCGCGATGGGGCTCCCGCGGCGATGCCCGGATGAAATGCGAACGGCCAACCGGCCTCACGCGCCCGGCTCAGCGCGGGCGTTCGGACCCAGCCGTCCCGGGGCGTACGAGACCCCGACGACGTGGGACAGGACGGCGTCCCGCAAGGCCCGGCTTCCCGGGCGCGGAGGCCCAGGGCTGCTCGGACCGCACGGCAAACGGACGCCGGGGACGGCATCGTCCTGCGG
>VGFB01001424.1 GCA_016869015.1 Armatimonadota bacterium | reverse complement strand
TCGAGCCGATCGCGTCGAAGTGCCAATACGTGCTCGCACTGCTGCGCCGCTGGCTGACCACATCGCCGTAGCCCCGCGGCGCCTGGGTGTACCGCACCGTGGTCGTCCCAGTCTTATTGAGCTCCATCAGGACCTGCTCCCGGTCCCACAGGTACGTCGTCCAGCCTGACCCCTCGGCGCGCCTCCGCCCCGGCCCAAAGGGCCGCGATGCCGCATCGGGCAAGGGCACCCCCGGATGGCCCCCCCTGTGGGTGTTGCTGCTCCGTCAGGCCTCTCGCCATCGCCCCGCGCCCCAAGCCGCAGCGAGCAGAAGCGCTAGTGCATCGGCGAGGAGCAAGACCCTGAGCCCCATCGTCGGCTCGGAGCTCGGGCTCCCGGTCGCCTGCCGAAACGCCTCTGCGCACACAACCGAGAACAGCCCCATGAGCGACCCGGTCAACGCGGTTTGAGCGCCGAACGAAGGGCGGGGCCGGGCGCAACGTCGGACTCGCACTCTCCACCAGAGAGTTCCGAGTGCCGCGCTCGCCGCGAAGGCCGCCAGCGCCGTACGGCTGGCGCCGATGAGATCGGGGCGCAGGAACCGCGCCGCCCAGTGGGTGACAGCCACAGCGGCGATCCCAGCGGCCCAAACCCAGACCCCCGTTGACCCCACACGCTCAGGCGCCTTCTCAGAGCCCATGGACAACCCCACCCTCTCTCCGCGGCAGAACTGCCGTATCCCTGCGCACAGCACTTACCACCAGGGCACACTCCCGACCGCCCTATGCCCCCACAAGGTGGGAGCGCAGCGATTGGCGGTCTCCGCGGGCCCGGCACCGCCCCGCTGCCGACCGCACTCCAGCCTTAGTCCCGTACACAGGGCGCACTGCGCCCGCCCCTACTGGCATTCGCAGTCGCTTTGGTTGTGCGCGCGACACTCGGCCGCCATCAGGGCGCACCAGTAGACGGCGGCCGCGGTTGCCACCGCGCAGCCGACCACACACCACTCAACGGCCTTCGGGTTGTACCTCCCCAGAGCAGCACTGCAGCCTACCCCACACGCGATCCCCGCGATGGCCATCCCGGTCGAGCAGCGGTCCTGCCAGAGGTCGCAATCGACGTTGCACCACTCGTGCAGGCCCATCCACTCGTTGTTCGGCCCCGGCCACGGTCCGTGTTTGCAGCCCCACATGCACTCGGCATACCAGATGCCCCCGAAGACCGGCCCCAGGAGCAGCAGCGGGGCGCACCTTGCCACGCAGGGAACCGTCCATGATGTCCCGCCCCCGCCCGGTGGCGGCGGGTAACCTGGGTCCCACGGCCAGAGCGGAATCTGGCCCGACGGATCCGTCGCCGTCGTCGGCGCGTTTCTCACGTACCCATACGCATTCTCGCCGCCTTGGCGGAGGGGGTCTTTGCTGAGAAAGCGGCCGAGCCAGTGGACGTAGTAGCGCCGGCGGAGGTAGTAGCAGCCCAAGGCGGGCTCCAGGTAGTAGCCCAGCTTGCCGATGTAGCGGAACCGGTTCGTCGTGGTGCCGCTGACCGAGCGCGTGATCCCGAACGCATCGTACACGTAGTTGATCGCCTTC
>VGFB01001423.1 GCA_016869015.1 Armatimonadota bacterium | reverse complement strand
AACTTCGCCGAACTCCTCGGGGATGACGTCTTCCGGACGGCGGTCAAGCACAACCTGCTCCTCGTCGGCGCCGTGCCGCTGTGGCTGCTCGTGTCGCTGGCGCTGGCGCTGCTGATCCACCAGGACATCCCCGGCTCGCGGTTCTTCCGGGCCGCGTTCTTCCTGCCCTCGGTGCTTTCCCCGGTCATCGTCGGCACGCTGTTCACCGCCCTCCTCCGCTCGACGGGCCCGGCCAACGGCGCGCTGAAGCTCCTGGGCCTCGGGACGCTGGCCCGCGACTGGCTGGGCGATCCCCACGCCGCTCTCCCGACGATGGTGCTGGTGATGCTCTGGTGCATCTTCGGGATGGGGGTGATCGTCTTCCTGGCCGGGCTCGCGGCGGTGCCCAAGGAGCTCTTCGAGGCGGCACGCATCGACGGCGCCCAGGGCTGGTCGTTCCTGGTCTACATCGTCATCCCATCGCTGCGGTATGTGATCGAGTTCTGGGCGGTGAACCTGGTGGTGTGGTCGTTCACCAGCCTCTTCGCCTTCGTGTACGTCATGACCGGCGGCGGCCCGGGCTACGCGACGATGCTGGTCGAGTACCAGCTCTACCTGCAGGCCTTCGAGTTCAACCGCATGGGTTACGCCTGCGCGCTGGGGACGGCGCTGTTCATGGTGGTGTTCGGGATCGTGCTGCTGCAGGTGCGGTTGATGACGCGAGGTGAGGACTGATGGCGCGCCTCTCCCTCGGCCGCGCAGCTGCCGTCCTCGCCCTGGCGGGCGTCAGCCTCACGACGATCTACCCGATGGTCTTCATGCTGTTCACCGCCCTGAAGAGCCGCCAGGAGTATGTGCTGCACAACCAGTACGGTCCGCCCGCGCATCCCACGCTGGAGAACTTCGTCAACGCGTGGGTCTACAGTAAGGTGGGCCACTACATCGCCAACTCGGCCCTCGTGGTGACGGCGGGAGTGCTGGTCTCGTGGATCGTGTGCAGCCTGGCGGGTTACGCGCTGTCACACCTCAGCTTCCCCGGCCGCCGGGTCATGTTCTTCGCGATCCTGGGCTCGATGATGATCGCTCCGCAGGTCATCATCATCCCCGTCTACACCATGCTGATCCGCCTCGACCTGCTGAACCAGCACGCCGGGCTGATCCTCGTCTACGTGACCTTCGCAACGCCCTTCGGCACCTACCTGCTGACCTCGTACTTCCGCTCGGTCCCGGCGGAGCTCGTCGAGGCGGCGCAGGTCGACGGCGCGAACCACCTGCAGATCCTCTGGCGGGTCATGCTGCCCATCGCCAAGCCCGCGCTCCTGACGCTGGGCATCTTCAACTTCCTGTGGATGTGGAACGAGCTGCTCTTCTCGCTGCTCATCCTGCAGGACGACAGCGTGCGCACGCTGATGGTGGGGGTCGCCAACCTGCGAGGGCAGTACACGACCAACATTCCGCTGCTCTCCGCCGGGCTCTTCCTGGCGGCAACGCCGGTCTTGGTCGTCTTCTTCGTCTTCCAGGCGCAGTTGGCCAAGGGCATGACCGTCGGCGCGGTGAAGTGAACGGCACGTTGCGGATCCCGGGTTGCGGG
>VGFB01001422.1 GCA_016869015.1 Armatimonadota bacterium | reverse complement strand
GCCCCGCCGTCGCCGTTCTCCCTCTCCCTTCAGGAGAGGGGCCGGGGGTGAGGCTTCCCCCTCCCCTCGTTCAGCCACCGCTCCCTCGCAAGGCTTCGAGTCGCTGCTGGGTGTCCTCTAGCCGGGCCTGCAGCCCTTCGAGCTCCGCCTCGAGCGATGCCAGGGTCTCCCCCACCTCCTGTCGCTGCTGTTCGCCGGCGGCCTGCTCTGCCTCCCAGTACGCCCGCTGCGCCTTCGGGCTGCTCAGCATCGCCAGCAGCCCGGGCGCCAGCCGAGCTGCGCACTCCTCGCAGATTCCCTGCCAGGTGCCCTCCTGAAAGAGGCCGGGGCCGATGCTCAGGTTCCGGTCGGTGTTGCACGTGCCGCACGCCTGCGGTCGGGCGTAGCGGTTGTGCTTGATGACGAATGCGCCTCTGACTCCTTGCTCCGCCATCTTTCGGCTCCTCGGCTGCAGCGGCTCGGCAACGCCCGCGCGACCCGTGGTTTACAGCGCTGTGATACCGCCTTCAGTTGACTGAGACCCCCGCGCGGCACAAGCTCCTCGGAGGTGAAGCCTCGTGTCTCTACGCCGCCCGGCCCGCTGTGCCGCCGTGCTCACCGACTCCGAGTCCCTGCGCGCCTCGGCCGCGCTCCAGGTCCTGGATTCGACCCGCGGCGTGGTCCGCGAGGCGATGGTGATCTACTCCGTCAGCCCGGCCCTCGCCAACGCCGCCGAACTCCTCGCCGCGGGCCTCCGCGGTCACATCCGACGCTGGAAGGAGCTCGCGGCCTCCACCTAGTGGAGATCGGGATTCACAGACCACTGGGCCGCGCGGGGAGGACCTGCCCGCCGGGCCCCCTCCGGGAGGTTACTCGCTGATCCACTGCGTCACCCGCGAGTAGGCCTCCTCGCCGCTCGCGATCTGTTTCCCGTCCGCGTCGAAGATCACCAGATGGGGCAGCGACTCGAGTTTGTGCTGTCGCGCCAGCGGCGAGTCCCAGTCGATCGTGTCCGTCACGTCCGGCCGGTTCACGTCGATCTTGATGATCGCCAGATCGGACCGCTTGGCCGCCAGCTTTTCCAGTTCCGGTGCCAGCATCATGCATGCTGAACATTGCTCGCTGTAGAAATCGAAGACCGTCGTCTTTCCGCTGACCAGGTGCTCCTCCAGCGTGACCTCCTCTCCCCGCCCGATCACCGGCACGCCCGAGCTCGATGCCTTCCCGGAGTCCTCCCCAGCCGACTGGTCCGACGCAGTGGCCTCCGGCGCCTTCTCTGAGCTCGTCTCAATGGACGTATCCGGCGGCTTCGGAGCCGGACACCCGGCGACCAGCAATGCTACGAGCGCCAACGCGGTGCCGATCAGAACCGTCTTCCTCATGGTCCCCTCTCCTTGGTATGTGCACTGTGTTTCCGTCACAGCGTCTGTCGTTCTCAGACTCCCGGGAACAACGTCCCGCTGCTCTCCCCAGCCTCCACCTCACTGCGGTCGTAGGTCGGAGCGCTGCTCCGACACCGTTGCCGTCGCGGCGCGGGCTTCCAGCCCGCGGCCGTCCGCCGTTCCCCGTCCGCCGTCTGTCGTCCGTCGTTC
>VGFB01001421.1 GCA_016869015.1 Armatimonadota bacterium | reverse complement strand
GGGACATCTTCCGCGGCATGGCCGGCACCTGGCTGGGGCAGGACCTCGCGCTCTTCGCGGGGGTATCGGACGGCTGGGAGATGGGACAGATCATGGCCGACGATGACCCCGACCTGTTCAACCTGATGTGGATGCGGTCAGCGGGGACCTTCGGCAAGCCGCTGTGTCCCGTCCGGCTGGCGTACAAGAAGAGCGACCCCCGCGCCCGGGGCGGCGGAACGTCCTACACCCCCGAGACGGCTCGCCGCTACTTCTGGGAGTCCGTGGGCACGGGGGCCTGGCACATGGGCTTCATCCAGTGGAGCGGCAGCCTGCCCGACGGCGAGTGGGGGGTGAAGGGCACCCCGGCGCAGCAGGAGATCGCGGCGATCTTCGACGAGTGGCACGCGATGGAGGGCTACTTCGACGACGCCTGGCCCGTCCGCGAGCCGGTGGCTCTCTACTTCTCGCAGCCGACGTGGACGCTGGACGGCTTCCAGCCGCTCTGGACGCGCTTGCACCGGGAGCTCACGCAGCGGCAGATCGGGTACCGGATCCTGTTCGATGAGCAGCTGCTGAACGGCGGGCTGGAGGGCGTCTCGGTGCTCATCTCGGCGGAGAACCCGGTGATGTCCCGCCGCTGCTCGGGCGCGCTGGCAGCCTTCGCGGAACGCGGGGGCACGCTCGTCACGATCGGCCGGAACGCCCTCGAGGATGAGCGGCTCTGGCCGAATGCGCTTGTCGCGCAGGCGCTGCGCCTCGAGGCTGACTCGCCGGCGCTGATCGACCGGATCGCACGCGCCGTCGGGGATGCGCGCCTGCTGACCGTCGAGGCGACAGCCGACCGACCTTACCGGGCGCCCGCCGCGGAGGCGACCTGCGGCCATCACGACACGCCCTTCGACTTGGCCGGACACGAGTCCATCGGGCAGACCTTCACGCTGCGACAGCCCGGGCTGCGCGCCGTGAGCGTCTCGAACCCGACCTACACCAAGACCCTCGCCGGGCATGAGTTGACACTCGAGTTGCGGCAGGAGGGCCCGGGCGGAGCGCTGCTCGCATCGAAGACCTACGGACCCGAAGACCTGACGGACAACGCGCGGCACGAGGTCCCGCTCGATGCTCCCGGGCCCGCCGGGACGTACTACCTCCGGCTGGTCACTCCCGCCGGCCTCCCGCCGCAGACGCTCGGCACGTGGGGTACGCGAGACGACACGTACCCCGGCGGCAGCCTGCACCTCGACGACCAGCCGGCCGAAGGCGACCTGCGGTTGGAGCTGGTATCCGACGTGGAGCGGCCGGCGGAGGCCGCCTTGGAGGCCTTTGCCCTGTCAGACGGGGTGAACGCCATCGCCATCCTGACTAACATCACCGACCTGCGGGTCGACGCGGACCTCACCCTCTCCCCCGCCCTCCTCCCCGAGGCGGCGTACTCAGTCCAGGACCTGGCGACAGACACCCCCCTGGGCAGCGTGCGGCGCGCGGCGGCGCGCGTCCGGACGGTGGTGCTCCCTCACCGCAGCGCGGTCCTTTACTTCGGGGCGGCGCGCCCGGGGAACGTTGAGGCCCAGCTGGCAGAGACGGAGGCAGCA
>VGFB01001420.1 GCA_016869015.1 Armatimonadota bacterium | reverse complement strand
AGTTCCTCCGCGAGCCTCCTGCGCGGCGGGCGCCGTGGGAGACGTGAAGGGAGGCGAGCCCGTGCTTGCGCCGCGGACGATCTACCTGCTGCTGGCCATCTTGCTGCCGGCGGCGCATGCCCGGCCGGACGGCGCGACGCCCGCCTGGCTCCGCCCGCCGCGGCTGGCCGTCATGACGGGCTTCCTGAAGGACCCTGAGAAGCCCGGAACGCTGACGGACTGGGCGGAGGGCGTCGGCTCGGAGTTTGACGCCGAGGCCCTGGTCAGCGCCCTCGACGACGCCGGTGTGTCCTACCTCATCTTCTACGACAAGTGGCACGACGGGCTGGTCTGCCACGACACGCGGACGACGACCTACCGCACGCGCCACGACCTGCTACGCCCGGTTGCCGACGCCTGCAGTCGCGCCGGCCTGCCTCTCGTCGTGTACTGGAACCCGTGTTACGACAACAACCCGGACTTCGCGGAGTACGTGACGCTGGACGCGAAGGGCGCGCCGATCCTGTTCCCCGGCGCGTGGCCGATGCGGCTGCTGAGCCTGCACTCGCCCTTCCGCGCGAAGGCCCAGGACCAGCTGCGCGAGGTCATTCGCGATTGCGGGCCCGTTGCCGGCGTCTGGCTCGACTGCTACTCACAACCGTGGCCCACGACCGACCGCTTCACGACTGAGGCGTTCACCGGGCGGTACGGCATCGCACTTGACAAGGCGACCCCTGAACAGGGCTGGGAGTTTGTGCGGACCACGCTCGCGGAGTACCTGACCGAACTGCGGGGTGTCGCGGAGGAGGAGCAGCCGGGCGTGTGCTTCACGATCAACGGCTCGGCGCTGGCGCCGCTGTATAGCCCGCTGGGGGCGACGGAGCTGCAATCGCGGCTTCAGTTCCTGAGCACGGAGGGTCACAGCCTGCCCGCGATGGACGAGCAGGCGCTGGCCGCCGGTGCGCTGGCGCGGCCGATGGAGACGGGCGACCTGATCAGCGCGTCGTGGTTTGCGCCCACACCACCGATGGCGCCCGACCGGGCGCGCCAGGCGTTGGCCGAGGCGGCCGTAGCCTGGTGTCAGGGCGCCAACGTGTACCTGGCGATCACGCCGGATTACGCAGGGCGCTATGGGGAGGAGCTGGATGTCGTCCGAGCGGCCGGGGAGTGGCTCGAGACCCGGCGCGACCTCCTCGCGGCCAGCGAGCCCTGGCCGGGGGTGGGCATCGTCCTCGGCGCCCCCAAGCCAAGCCTGGCCGGCTTGCCGGCTCTGCGGGACGTGTGGGGCGTCCCTCTGCCGGTGGAGAACGCGGCCTGGGAGGCGGCCTCCGCCCTGCGGCAACGCCTCGACGCCCTCGGCTACCCGGGCCCGGTCCTCTACGATCTCCCCGATCTGGCTCGTTGGCCCGACGACCTGCGCCGCTTCCGGGCCCTGATCGTGGCGGAACGTGCGTGCCTCGGCGCCCGGCAGCTGGCGCGTCTCCGCCGCTACGTCGCCTCGGGCGGCACGCTGCTGGTGCTGGGTCACGGTACGCGCCTGGGAGCCGATGGCGTGCTTCGCGATGACTTCGGGCTGGCGGACGTTCTCGGCCTG
>VGFB01001419.1 GCA_016869015.1 Armatimonadota bacterium | reverse complement strand
GCCGCAGTGAACGATCTGGCGTACTTCCTGACGTGGTCGCTCCCCGTTGAGGTGCGACGCGCGGAGGAGCCGGGACTGGCGGAGGCCTACCTCGCGGCGCTGCGCGCCCGCGGCGTCTCGCAGTACGGGGCAGAATCGCTGGCCGAGCACCTCCCGGATGCGTACCTCAACTGCCTCGTCCGCCTCGTAGTGGCCGGCGGCCTGCTGGACTGGAGCAGCGAGCGGGGTCGCTCGCTGCTGGCGCAGCTCCTCCAGCGCACCGCCGCCGCTCTGTTGGACCACCACGCCGACGCACTGCTCTGAGGAGGCCGCCCATGGAGCTTCACGACCTACCCGCCGACACGGGGCCGGAGCGCTACAGCGGCGGCTACAGCGCCCATGTGCTGGGCGGGTTGTCTCGCCGGACGGCCGAGCGGGAGGCCGCGTTCTACCTGCCGTACCTGAGAGCCGGGATGCGGCTGCTGGACTGCGGCTGTGGACCTGGATCGCTGACCGTGGACCTCGCCCAGCGGGTGGCGCCCGGCGCGGTTGTGGGGCTTGACCTGGAGGCCGACCAGTTCGCCTTGGCCGAGGCCCGGGCTCGCGAGCGGGGGGCCCGCAACGTGACCTTCCGTCAGGGCAGCCTCTACGAGTTGCCCTTCGAGGACGGCGCCTTCGACGCCGTCTTCGCCCACGCGGTGCTGTACCACCTCAGCCGGCCGGAGCGGGCCCTGGAGGAGATCTGCCGAGTCCTGGCGCCGGGCGGCGTCGTGGGGCTGCGGGACTGGGACTTCGCCGGGGACGTGTGGCACCCGGCCCTCCCGGAGGTCGATCGAGCGATGCAGCTGGCCGCGCGGACGGTCACTCACCTGGGTGGCAACCCGGCCTTCGGCAGAACACAGCAGGCGGCCCTGCGGGCGGCGGGTTTCGAGGTGGTCGGCCTGTCCGCCTCGTCGGAGGTGTTCTCCGCTCACGACCGCGCCCCCGGCTTCGCGAAGTACTGGGCCGATCACTTCCTCGTCGAACACACAGAGCTGATCCAGCAGGAGGGCTGGGCGACCGAAACCGAGCTGGCCTACGTCCGCGATGGACTGCACCGCTGGGGCGCGCACCCGGATGCCTTCTACGCCCGCTGCCGCTGTGAGGCCGTGGCGCGGAAGCCCGAGGCGTGAGGGAGCCCTCTGGCCAAGTATGCTGGGTGGATCACCGTGTCTCTCCGCGCGGCTGTGGTCCTTCCCGGATCCGAGGGCGCGGCCAAGACGCGCTGCCTATAGACGATCCGCTGGGGAGGGAAGCGGGCTGATGCGCACGCGGGCCATCGCGGGTCGGCCAGGAACGCGCGGAAGGCCGCTGAGGTGTCCGGTGTGGTGGTCTCGTCAATGAGCGAGCCCTGGGTCGGGTCTCCATTGCTCCAGTGCCTCCAACCGCGCGCAAACCACAGCATCAGACCACGTAGGCGGGGGATCTGAGCGAACTGCTCGCCGGCGGGGCCGACGGCCGGAAGCCGGCGTGACAGGAGGTGGCGGGACCGGCGGCGTCGAAGGACCGCGGAGCATGCTTCGTGTCCTCGGTCCCCTCATCGGCCTCGCCGTCGCAC
>VGFB01001418.1 GCA_016869015.1 Armatimonadota bacterium | reverse complement strand
CCTCGTCTGGATGGGGCGCCTGGCGACCGCGGTGCTGCTCGTGGGCTCGTTCTTCTACGGGCTCATGATGCAGGAGATCACGCAGTGGCTGATCTTCGCGCTCTGGCTGATGATGGCGGGGATCTGGCTCCCCAACATCCTGCAGGTGGTGTGGTGGCGCTTCAACGCCTGGGGGTACCTGGCATCGTGGATCGCCAACCTGGGGATCGCCTGGCTGGTCGTCTGGGTGCTGCCCGCGTTCGGCGTGATCCCCATGCTGCCCGACTACCTTCAGTTTTGGTCGCTCATGGCGCTCGGCGCGGCCGTGTTCATCCCGGCCACGTTCCTGACGCGCGCGGAGCCCATGGGTCATCTGGTGCACTTCTACATGCAGACGCGCCCCCTCGGCTGGTGGGGCCCGGTGCGCGAGGAGGCGCGCCGGCGAGGTCTCCTGGCTCCGGCTGCCGCCGCCTCCCAAACCGCAAGCGGGTCCGAGCCGCGCCGTCCGTTCATCCGCCGCGCCTGGACGGCCGAGGAGGCCGACGCCTGGAGCCGCGAGGATTGGATGGCCATCGTGCTCTCGCCCCTGGTGATGGCGCTCGGGATGGTGGGCGCCGCCAACCTGTTCCTGGGACGCCTCACGGGGGTCCTGCAGCTCGCGCTCGCGGTCGCGCTCTACCTGCTCATGTACTGGATCATCGACCCCAAGCTCCGGGCCGTGTCCGTGGAGTACGAGCAGAGGCAGGCGAGCGACCTGGAACGCCTCGAGCGACAAGTTCGCTGGCGGGGCGAGCACGGGGCCCGAGAGGAGGAGACCCGCTGATGGACAGGGGGTTCGTCACGCTCATCGGTATGAGCATCGCCTACGTTGCCTCCTTCATCGGGCTCGGGCTCGCCTGGTACGGCTGGAAGCGCCGGCACGGCGAGAGCGGAGGGTCGGAGCGTTGAGCGGCGCGCTGGGGACCGCGGCCGCGCTCGCGCTCCTCCTGGCCCAGGGTGCGGCGCGCGCGCCCCTGCCCGCGGAGCCGCCGATCGGCGGCCCCGGGTGGACGGTCGTGGTGCCCGCCCTCCTCTTCCTGGTCACCGCCGGCGGCACCTGGGCCCTCTGGCGTCACTTCGCAGGCAACGATAACGATCAGTAGATGCCCCGCGCGCGCATGCCGGGGCCGTCCAGGAGAGTTCGCACCATGGTGAAGAAGATCCTGCTGGGCCTCGGGGCCCTCATGGTGGTCCTGCTCGGCGTGATGTCGGTGCGCGCCGCGCGCCTGCCATCCCGCCAGGCCGCGCCCGAGGCGCCGGTCTCCATCGCCGTGGACGCCGACGCGGCTGCAGAGCGCCTCGCGGGGGCGATCCGGTTCCGCACGATCTCGAACGAGCGCGTCGAGGACACCGACACCGCCGCGTTCCTCGCGCTGCACGAGTACTTCGCGGCTACCTACCCCCTCGTTCACCAGAACCTGAGCCGGGAAACCGTCGCGGGGCTCAGCCTGCTCTACACCTGGGAGGGGACCGACCCAGCGCGCGAGCCGATCGTGCTCATGGGGCACATGGACGTCGTCCCCGTCGTTCCGGGAACCGAGGGCGACTGGCTCCACGAC
>VGFB01001417.1 GCA_016869015.1 Armatimonadota bacterium | reverse complement strand
TCAAGATGCGGAGCAGGGGATCGGGTTGGAGATGCTGGTCGTCCTCAGCGAGCGCGCGAAGTTCGAGCGGCGGAACACGCCCGACCAGCAGACCATCATCCTGACCTTCCTGTCCGAGCGCACCGTCGAGGGCGACGGCCAGGGCGGCGAGAAGGGCGGCCCGGCCTTCGCCGGCAAGGAGGGGGAGACCGTCGTCTCGTGCGATGCCCAGGGGTGCGTGTGGGTGCAGGCGACGAATGCCGACATCCATGAGGTGATCGGCGAGGTGGCCAAGGCGGCCGGGATCAACGCCGCCGTGGACGACAAGGTGCAGCACAAGGTCAGTCTGCGGCTGAACGGGTTGGAGCCTCTGGCGGTGCTGCGGGCGATCGCGGCGGGCTACGGCCTGGCGCTCTCGACCGACGGCGACGTGATCATGATCTCCGAGGGCGTGCCGCGGGACATGGCCACCTACAACCGCAGCGAGACGGCCTCCTTCCCCATGACGTACCTGCGCGCCCAGGAGGCTCAGAGCCTGCTGCCGACCTTCCTGTTCAGCTACGTGCACGAGAATCCGGAGCAGAACGCGATCGTCGTGACCGCTCCCAGCCAGATGCTGGAGAAGATCCGGAGCGACCTGGAGCGGGTCGACACGCCCCCGCCGCTGATCATGGTTGAGGTGGTGGCGGTCGAGTTGACCGACAGCTCGGCCCTGACGGCCGGGCTGAACTGGCGGTATCTGGGCACCAGCGACCGCGTGGGCACGGACCCGCGCACCGGAGCGGTCGACTACCGGATCGTCGGGCCGGAGGACTTCGTCCATCCGAGTACCGGGGCACCGGTCGCCCGCACGCGCGATCTGCGGGTCAACCTCGATGCGCTGGTCTCGAAGGGCGCGGCGAAGATCCGGGCCAACCCGCGCATGGCGGCGGTGAACGGACAGGAGGCCGAGATCTTCATCGGCGCCCAGCGGTTCATCAAGGTGAACTTCCTGCAGTACGGTCAGCAGCAGGAGCGCATTCAATCGATCCCGGTCGGCGTGCGGCTGTGGGTGACGCCCTGGACGGGCGGCAATCGCGAGATCACGACGAAGCTGCACTGCGAGGTCAGCAACATCGTCGAGATCGACGCCTCGACCGGCCTGCCTCTGCTGTCGACGCGCACGGCCTCGAGCACGGTCCGCGCGGCCGACGGCGAGACGATCTTCATCGGGGGGCTGACTCAGGAGCAGGAGGAGACGCGCAAGAAGAAGATCCCGATCCTGGGCGACCTGCCGGTGCTCGGGAGCCTCTTCCGTCACACGTCGAAGACGTCCACCCAGACGGAGCTGGTGCTGCTCGTGACGCCGCGTCTGCTGACCGAGGAGGGGCAGCTCCCGGATGCCGACGCGGAACGGGCCATCCGGGAGCAGTTCCTCACGCCGGGGGATCTGGGGGCCCCGACGGCCGACGAGTCCGCCCCATCGGCTGGGGACTGAGGCGGGTTACTGCCCCGGCGGCGGCATGAAGGGCTGCGGCGGCTGCGGCGGCTGCGGCCGCTCCCAGTACGTCGCCTCCGCGAGCTTCTCCAGGGTCTTGGCCTCGAAGGCGAGCAGCTTCCCA
>VGFB01001416.1 GCA_016869015.1 Armatimonadota bacterium | reverse complement strand
CTGAGCCGAGGGAGCACCATGCGGATTGCGCTCGTGTCCCAGGCCTATCCCCCGGAGACCGGCGGGGGAGGCATCAGTACGCAGACACACGCGAAGGCTCACGGCATGGCATCGCTGGGCCATGACGTGCATGTGATCTCCCACAGCCCCGATGCCTCGCGCCATCACACGTGGGACGGCGACGTGAGCGTGATCCGCATCCCCGGCGGCGACGCGCGGCTCGCGATCCACACCGAACCCGTGCGCTGGCTGACCTACAGCGTCGAGGTCGCCGTGGCGGTCGCGGAGCTCCATTCGCGGGCGCCGCTGGACCTGGTGGACTTCCCGGAGTACGGGGCCGAGGGCTACGTTCACCTGCTGAACCAGGCCGAGTGGAACCATGTCCGGTCAGCGGTGCAGCTGCATGGGCCGCTGGTGATGCTGGCGCATACCGTTGGCTGGCCGGAGATCGACTCGGACTTCTACCGCACGGGCGTGGCGTTGGAGGGCGCTTGCGTGCGCCTGGCCGACGCGGTCTACTCGTCCAGCCGCTGCTCGGTGGACTGGTGTGCTCAGTACTACGGCCTCGATCCGGAGCGCGTCCCAATCCTGCACACGGGCGTCGACACGGTTCTCTTCCGTCCGTTGGGCCTTGCCCAAGACCCTCGCCCGACGATCGTCTTCGTGGGGAAGCTCGTCGCGAACAAGGGTGTCGAGACCCTGGTGGCGGCCGCTTGTCGGTTGGCCGGGGAGTTCCCCGACCTGCGAGTCCGCCTGATCGGAAGTGGCGAAGCGGACATGGCGGATCGCCTGCAGACCCAAGCCGCGCGCGCCGGGCTCCCGAAGCTGATCGACTGGCCCGGCTTCGTGGAGCATGCGCAGTTGCCGGAGCACCTCTGTCAGGCGCACGTTTTCGCGGCGCCGTCGATGTATGAGGGCGGGCCGGGGTTCGTGTATCTGGAGGCGATGGCGTGCGGGCTACCGGTGATCGCGTGTGCCGGCTCCGGTGCTGCCGAGGCCATCCGCGATGGCGAGACGGGCCTCCTGGTACCGCCGGGCGATGTGGAGGGCTTGGCGCAGGCCCTGCGCCGGCTGATCTCCGACACCGACGAACGAGAGACGATGGGCCGTCGCGCGCGGGAGCACGTACTCGCCGAGGCCGATAGCCGCACGTGCATCCGGCGCGTCGAGGCATTCTACAAGTCCGTCGTGCAGGGCTGACACCCACCATGCCCTCCGTCACAATCACGCAACTCGATGACTTCACCGACCCTCGCCTGCCCGCATCGGCCTGGGATGCGCTGTTGGCCTGGGGAGACACCGACACGGTCTTCCTCACCCGGCCTTGGCAGACCGCGTGGTGGGAGACCTTCGGGCGCGGGAGGCTGCAACTGCTCGCGGCGGAGCAGGCGGGGCGCATCGTTGCGTTCGCGCCGCTGTTCAGCGACGCCGGCATGGTCTTCTTCGTGGGCTCCGGCGGGTCGGACTACCTCGACTTCATCGGGGACACTGCCGAGCCGACGGTGCTGGAAGCCATCCTGGCGGCGGCCCGCGACTCTGCCCCGGACTTCGTGGGCTTCCGCTTCTACCACGTGCCGGACCGCTCCCGCA
>VGFB01001415.1 GCA_016869015.1 Armatimonadota bacterium | reverse complement strand
TGCGAAACCGCATCAACGGGCTTTTCCCGGCCGAGTGGGCGGAGAAGGTGGATGGCGATCTCGCGTACCTGCCGCCGGGAATCGGGAGGGGCATCCACTCCTTCGCGGACCTGATTCCCCCTGAGACCTGCTTCGAGACCCACCCGGAGTACTGCCCGCTGCCCGGCGGGCAGCGTCGGTTGGTGGGGCTTCGGGAAGGAGGAGGAGAAGGGCGGTCGGACATGCCGGAACTCCGATGAGACCGGCTCGGGCGACAACGCCGCCGGTTGGGCGACGGTGCGGTTCTTCCTGCCGGAGGAAGCGAAGGCGGTCCGGCTGAAGCTGCTGGTGTGGGGGGAGTCCGCGAGCTTCGCGCCCGTCATCTGCACCAAGGGCCAGGGCGCAGGCTCCGCCGCCGGCGGCGAGTGGAACCCGATCGGCGCGTTCACGCATCACGCGCGGCGGGAGGCATGCTCCGGCGCGGGCCCGAGTGTCCTCCTTCCCGGCTCGGGATACTCCGCCCCGACGCCCTACTTGCGGAAGAGCAGCGCGGGGTAGGGAGCCGGGAGCTCGAGGCGCTCGGGGCCGCTGAACCCGGCCTGCACGCCCCATAGGCGGTACTGGCTCTCGGTGAAGGTGTCGCCGTCCGTGGCGCTCACCAGCATGTTCAGGGCAAACAGCAGGGCGAGCGCCCCACTGCCCTCCCCGGTGCGGTGTTCGTCGGCCACGAAGTCGAGCACCAGCATCACGCCCCCGGGCTTCAGCGCCTGCGCCACCTTGCGGAACAGTCGCGGCGTGCGATTGGGCCCCTCCGAGTGGCAGATATGCCCCAGAATCGCGAGGTCGAACTGCCCGTTGCCGAAGGGCGCCTTGCGGATGTCGCCGGGCAGCAGCTCGTACTGACCCTCCACGCCGGCCGCTTGTGCGTAGTGCCGCGCGACCTCCAACACCGCCGGGAAGTCGACCGCCGTCACCCGCGCCTGCCGGTTGCCTTGGGCGAAGGGCATGCTCCAGGGGGCGCCGCCCGCCGCCACATCGAGGATCGCCAACGGCCCGCGGCCGAACTCACCGCGGATGCGGTGGCAGAGAGCGCGGGCGACGGGGTAGTTGAACGGGAACAGGGAGCCGGCCAGAGCCACGAGGAACCGTTCGGTATCGGCCGGATCGGCGCTTGGGGGACGGCCGGTCCGGACCACGTTGGCCAACTGCCGCAGGCCGTCGGAGAAGGCGGACAGGTGGAGCAGGGCGTCAGCGCAGTAGGACTTCGCATCGACCCCTGGCAGCGACAGGAGCATCTGGGTGCTCGCAGAGAGGCAGTACTGCTCGCCCTCCTTCCCCAACTGCCCCAGAGCTACGAGAGCGTCCAACAACACGCGGACGCCGCGCTCCTTGGCCCCAACCTTGCGCGCCAACTGGCGCGCAGTGGCCGGGCGTGCGGCCACCTCCTCGATCAGCCCCAGGCGAAGTCCCGCCAGAACCGCTTCGGCGGCGAGGATGCCAAAGGCCGGAGGAATGAGCCCGGGTGGACTTCCCGGCGCAGGCTGTGTACGCGTAGCGCGTGGCATGGCGTCGTACCCCCTCTTATCATGGTGCAGGCGCCCGGGGTGAGCC
>VGFB01001414.1 GCA_016869015.1 Armatimonadota bacterium | reverse complement strand
ACCGTACTCGGCCTACACCGGCTGGATGAACGCCTTCGCCTCCACCGCGTTCATCCAGTATCTCCTGGGGGCGGACGCCCTGCCTCCCTCGCCGCCTCTGGGCGGAAGGGCCGCCGAGATCCTGGCCGAGGTGCGTGCGGAGAGGTCTGCGGAGCCCCGGCCGGGGAACATCGCGCGGGCTGCGCGCTATGAGCTGCAGCCGACGCCGGCGCCGGCCTACAGCGATGGGGGCGGTGAGCTCACCGACGGCGTGCTCGACGGCCCTTACAGCGACGGCCGGTCCGTGGGCTGGCATCTGGGGGAAGGCGAAGCCCTGTCGGCGGAGATCGTCCTGGACCTGGGGGCCGTGCGGCGAATTGGGGCGGTCGTGCAGCGGCACGGCGCCGGACGCGGTGAGTACTGCCCTGACCGCACCGAGGTCTGGTGCGGCGAGACGCGAGAGGCGATGGCGCGCGTCGCCGCGGCGGACCGGGCTGGCGCGGGTTGCGGGCGGCGGGTCATCGCACTCGATGCGCCTATGGCGGCGCGGTACGTGCGGCTGGTCGTGACGAAGCGCCGGGTGAGCCCCACCACCGACTTCCTCTTCGTCGGTGAGACCGAGATCCTCGAGGAGCTCTGACCAACTGTGCCCAGTGAACCGATGCTGCCCAAGGACCGAGTCGCCGCCGTCTTCGACCACCAGCCGACGGACAAGGTCCCCATCTACCAGGCCGGGCTCTCCTCTCGGGTGGCATCTGCCATCCTCGGGCGCGAGGCGTACGTGGGCGGGGGGATCCAGCAGTACCGGGAGGCCCGAGCGCTGTGGGACGGCGAGGCCGCTCATGCGGAGTACCTCGATCGCTCGCGCCGGGACGCCTTCGACCTCGTCCGCACCCTCGACCTGGACCTCGTGCGACCGTCCTACTGGCGGATGCCCACGCGTCCGACGCAACGGATCGACGAAGTCACCTTCCTGTATGGCGACCCCGAGGGCGTGTGGCACAAGATGCGCTTCAGCCCCGAGACGGAGCTGTACCAGGTCGCGGAGCGGAGTCCCACTCCCGAGCCGACGCCCGAGGACCTGGAGCGGGCCGTGGAGTCCGCCGAGGCGGGGGCGGAGGGCTACCGCGCTACGCGAGAGGGCTTCCCGGACCTCGTCGCAGCGATCGAGGAGTTCGGCGAGGAACGCGCCACCCCCGGGGTCGGCGCCGGGGTGTGCGTCCCGCGTGAGCGCGTGTGGCTGGAGGCGATCGCCCTGACGCCCGCACTGGTGGGCCGGTACCTCATGGCCCAGGCCCGCCACGCGGAGGGCGTGGCGCCGGTCATGCGGGAGATGGGCCTGCGACACCTGATGGGAGGCGGCGACTTCGCCTCCAAGAACGGGCCCTTCTACTCGCCGAAGGCCTTCCACGACCTCATGCTGCCCGCCTTGAGGGTGGTCTCCGACGCCTGCCACGCCCACGGGTGCCATCACATGTTCGCCAGCGATGGGGACTTGTGGCCCGTCGCCGAGGACCTGTTCGGCGCCTCGGGGGTGGACTGCTTCTACGAGATCGACCGGCGGGCGGGGATGGACCTGCGGCGGCTGCGGGAGCGCTACCCGCGCCTGACGC
>VGFB01001413.1 GCA_016869015.1 Armatimonadota bacterium | reverse complement strand
GTCTGCGTTGCCTGCGAGCAGATCCAATGCGCTGCGAACCTGCATATGGCCAGAGATCGCCGGGAGTTCGCGCTGCGGCAGCACCCGCACCAGCACGGCGCACGCGATCCCCGTCAACGCTGTGAACGCCCTCAACTGCTTCTCGCCCGACCCCGGGGGGATCGTGAAGTCCAGTTCGTCGGTCAGGCGCTTCGCCAGCCCTGCCCGGCTGTCCGCTCCCGATGTCCCGCGCTCGCTGAGCGCCACACCCAAGGCGACCACGAGCAAGCCGACACCGGCTACGCCTGTGGCCCTCATGTGAGCCCTCATCTCTCCGGTGCCCCCTTCGCCGTGTGACCAGCTTTGGTCCCGACGACATGGCCCCTAGCTCCAGGCCCTTCCAGCCGTCGGCAGACGCCGCGTGACGTGTCGCTCGCGCACTTGCGTCAGTCCCGCGGCGTATGCGAACCCACGGATGACGGCTCGGACACCCACCTCCGTGCCGATGGACGGAACTCACCCGGCACGTTGGGGCGCAGGGGGGCAGGCCCACGCCACGCGTGCGCTCTGCTTCCCCAGCGTCCGTCCCAGGCGTATGGCGCGAGCTTGCACCGTTCTCCTACCCGCCCCATCCGGGTGTCGGCCCGTCACACCTGTAGCTTACATGACTGGCTCGTCAGCACCACCCATAGGCACGGCTGAAGCGTGCAATGCTCCCCTTCTATGCAGTTGGCCCCGCAGCTCCACGCGACGCCAACCGCATACGCCTGGTAGGTGCACGGTGGGCACAGCCATTGGTTGCACCAGTCCTGCCCGTTCTGCGAACAGTACACGGGGCACCCGCCCTCGCCCATCTCCCCCATCACCCGTGGCTGGAACGGACCACAGGGCACAGGCTGGACCATGCTCGTGCAGTTGTTGTAGTCGGTCAGAACCAGCAGGTTCTTGGGGCAGTTCTGACACCAGCCGCACCCAGCAGCCAGCACCAACAGCACCAGCCAAACGACCAGTCCCGATCCACGCCTCATCGTGTGTTTCCCCCTCTCCCGCGCAGCGCAGTCGACACGTGCGCCGGCTAGATGCAGCAACAGGCTTCGGCAGCCTTCCGCGTCCCCAGGGCCGTCGCCGCCAGGAATGCCGCGCCGGCCGCCTTCGTCAGCTTGCCCAGCATCCCCCTCCGCGTGATCTGACCCTCCTTCATCCACCTCATCCCCCTTATGGATGGCGCTCAGTGCGCCAGCTTCGCGCGGTACGTCTCGTAGGCGAACTCCGGCGACTGCTCGGCGGTGTGGCACTCGCGACACGACTCCTCGCCGACCGCCTTCTCGACCAACTCCGCCCGTCCGGTCAGGCCGTGCAGCAGGCCATCGCCGTGACAACTCGCGCACTCCACGCCCTCTGACTTCGTGGTTCCCGCAGGCAGAGCATTCGTCCGCCGGTAGCAGTCCGCACCGTGGGCGACAGCCTGACCGGCGCCAGCACGATCGCCCCCGGATGCTCCTCCCTGATCTCCTTCACCACGGTTCCCAGGCGGGCCAGACCGGCCGCCAAGCGGGAAGCCCCTCACCCACACGACGACATGTACTCGGTCAGATCGCCGAGACAGGCAATCA
>VGFB01001412.1 GCA_016869015.1 Armatimonadota bacterium | reverse complement strand
GAGGCAGCTGCTCGGCAGTAAGCGGCTCTACGTCCACTGCACCACCATGCCGCTGTGGGACCCGGACCTTCCCGTGCCCTTCGTGGATACCTGGGCCGACTACCTGCTGCGCGGCGAGGGCCTGGGCCGCGACCACATCGACCCGATCTACCTGCGATATGTCGCCTCAGGCTACAACATCAGCAACGCGATCGGCGAGCTGTGCTACGAGACGTGCCGCGTGGACCAGGCCATGTTCGACTGGGCGCTGGAGGCGAATGTGCGGGTCCCCTACTGGCCAGGGCTGCAGCGCTACGGCACCAAGGAGTACTTCCTGAGCCCGGAGGAAGAGGCCCGGTTCAAGGGCCACTACCTCCCTGCGGCGGATGGGGTGACGGGCGCGACGGCGTACGCGGAGCCGGCTGCGGGAGGGTTCGTCCGAAGGCAGGCCCGACGTGCGGAGCAGGCCCGGGCGCGTGCGGCGGCCGAGATCGAGTTCGCGCGCTATCTGGCCAAACAGAAGACGAAGCGGCAGGGCGAGCCCGTGGACAACCTCGCGGCCTTCAGGGGCGGCGAGTGCTCAGACTACTCCACGAGCGTTTGGTCGCCTCACGGGATCGGCCATCGGCTGGAGTACGCCACCGACCAGAACCCCGAGACCTACTGGGCGGCCGACCATCCGCCGGTGTGGCTGACCACTGACCTGGGCAAGGTGGAGATCATCGGCAAGGTCCGCATCACGAACTACTTCGCCGACGAGCGCTACTACCACTACCGCGTGGAGGTATCCGCGGACAACGCGAGCTGGACGACGGTCGGCGAGAAGACGAACGATGCTCTGGCGACGGCGGCGGGCGATCTGTACGAGTTCCCGCCGACCGCCGCGCAGTATGTGCGAGTCACGATGCTCTACAACAGCGCGAACTGGGGGCAGCACGTGTCGGAAGTGTGGGTCGCCCAGTGACCGTGTAGTGCCGGGCCTGCAGAACGGTCCGTCTGCCGTCCCTGCGACCCATTCTCGCACAACGGCGGGATAGCGGAGCCGGACACTGCTGCAGTAGTGCCCGAACGGCTCCCCCGCTCCATCGGGGGGCAGGCCCCACTTCGCTCCCGCGCCTCGATCCATGCCCCTCTGCCGTTGGGAAAAGCCGCGGGAAGTGCGCTCCGTACAGCAGATCCGCGGGGAGCGGGGAGGCGCACTACGTCCTCCAGGAGGTGTTCGGGCAGGTACCCTCCCGCGTCTGGCCGCCGTCGCCGGTGCTGACGTGAGCCACCACGGTGCCGCCAGGACTGACGCACAACACCCGGTCCTCACCACGAGGGGCGTACGGCCGAGCCCAGCGTTCGTCCCTCGATCGGAGCGAGGGCCGTCAGAGCTCCGTTGCTGCCGTTGGGCGGACTTCCGAGGGGCTCCGTCGGCGCAGGAGAAGGACCTGGTGGCTGCACCGGCGCACCTGTACGGCGGTTGTGAGCCTGTCGGCCGCAAACACCAGCCACACCGCATTGGCATGGGGAATCCCGGTGACGGACTCTGGGGGGCAGGATGGCCAAGAGCCTTAGGTCGCGCCTCGCGCTGTTCCGAACCCTCTGTCGGACCCGACGGATCCCCTGGTCCA
>VGFB01001411.1 GCA_016869015.1 Armatimonadota bacterium | reverse complement strand
GCGGGCGCGCGCGGGCCGGGTCGGGGCGGGCCCCGACGGCCGGTGCGTCCCTCGGGACCAGAACCTGGCGGGCTCGCGCTCCGTCAGGCGGCCCGACGATCCCGGCCGCTTCCAGGCTGTCCACGAGACGCGCGGCCCGCGCGTAGCCAATCTTGAACCGGCGCTGCAGCATGGAGACGGAGGCCTCCCCCGCCAGGACGACGGCTGCGACGGCGGCTGCGTACAGCGCGTCGGTCTCGGCGGTGTCCGCCGCCCGACGCTCGGCGCCTTCGAGGGTCTCCGGCGTGATCTCGTGGGCGTGCGGTCCGCCTTGCCGCAGCTGCTCGACGATGGCCTGCATGCCGCGCGGGCTCACGTACGCGCCCTGGACGCGGCGCGGATGGCCGGCGTCGATCGGCTGGTACAGCAGGTCTCCACGCCCGATCAGCCGCTCGGCTCCCGCCGTGCCGAGGATCGCCCGCGAGTCGTGCGGGGACGCCACAGCCAGCGCGATCCGCGAGGGGATGTTCGCCTTGATCGCCCCGGTGAGGACGTTCACCGACGGCCGTTGGGTGGCGATGATGACGTGGATGCCTGCCGCCCGGCCCAGCTGCGCGAGGCGACAGACGCTCAGCTCGAACTCGGCGCGCGCCTGCATCATCAGATCGGCCAGCTCGTCGATGACGACCACGATGTAGGGCAACGGCTCGAACTCGTCATCCGCCTGCTCCTTGGGTCTGGCTGCCAGTTCGTTGTACTCGCCGATGTTCACCACCCGGCGGCCCGCGAGGAGGTCGTACCGCTGTTCCATGCGGCGGATGAGCTCCCGCAGCACCTCGGCCGCCCAGGCCACCGTGTGCACGATGGGCGTCAGGAGATGGGGCACACCGTCATACGCCATCAGCTCGACCCGTTTGGGGTCGATCAGGACCAGCTTCACCTCCTCCGGTCGAGCCCGCAGGAGCAGGCTGACGATGATCGAGTGCAGGCATACCGACTTGCCCGAGTTCGTCGCACCGGCGATCAGTAGATGGGGCAGGCGGCGGAGATCGGCGACCACTGCGCCCCCCGCAACGTCCTCCCCGAGGGGCACCGCCAAGGGCGAGTCGTGCTGCCGGTAGGCCTCGCTCTCCAGGATGGACCGCAGCGTGACCTCGCGGCGCCGGGGGTTGGGCACCTCGATCGCCACGGCGGCCTGGCCCGGCACTGGAGCCTCCATGCGGACGTGGATGGCCCCGAGCGCCAGGGCGAGGTCGTCGGCCAGCCGGAGGAGCCGGCCGTGCCGCAGCCCCCGCTCGGGCTCGACCTCGAAGCGCGTCACCACTGCCCCCCGCGGACCGGCGCGCACCCGGGCCCGAATGCCGAGCGACGCCAGGACCTCCTCAAGGCGAGTCCGCTGGGTCTCGGTCTCCGCCCGGTCCCCCGGGGTCGATGCGCTCGCTTCCTGAGCGGGGAGAAGCGACAGGAGCGGCTCAGGCCCCGGGGCCCGCGAGCCGGCGGCCTGGGACTTCCGCCGACCCTGCGCGCGATGGTGCGTCATTGCGTCCTCCTCCGAAGCTCTCAGCCGACGGGCACGCACTTGCCCTTGGCGGCGGAGGCGTACACGGCGTCGGTGA
>VGFB01001410.1 GCA_016869015.1 Armatimonadota bacterium | reverse complement strand
CTTGACCTCCTGCAAGTGCCCTACTCGCGCTCGGGGATGCCGGCCTTCGCCCCGGGGCTCCTGGCTGACACGGACGTGTTGCTCTGCGGGTTCGACGTGGATCGAGCACCCCTGGAGGCGCACGCGGAGGCGCTGGAGGAGTGGGTGAGAGGCGGCGGGGTGATCCTGGGCTTCCGTGACAACTCGGGGCACAACGGGTGGCTCCCCTCGCCGGTGAAGCAGGATGCCTCCTACCAGCCCGGCGAGCTGCTCCAGCCCGACGCCCCGGCGTTCAGTCTGCTTCACGAGATCACGTCCGAGACCCTCCGCGCCGTGCACGGGGGCTCGATGTACGCGGCCTTCTACGACCTGGGCGAGGGCTGGGCGCCCCTTGCCTCCGCGGGTGCGAAGCAGGCCTGGGACAAGACGGAGCCCAAGAGCGAGGGCGCGCACTACGGACTGATCGAACTGCGCCTGGGCGCAGGTCGGATCGTGCTCAGTCAGCTCATCCCCGAGTACGCCTGGCTGAACGACGACGCAGCCGCCCGGGATAGCGCCGGGCGGCTGATGTTGGAGAACCTGGTAGCCTGCGTGTGTCTCTCCGTGCCGTAGGTCGTGTCCCGCCGTTGTTCCGGCCGTTGCCCGCGCCTTCGCACCCGTCGTTGCCCCTGCCTCATCCCCCGATGTTCAGGTAGTAGCGGATGCTGACGGTGGGGTCGATGAAGTAGTTGATGACGATGCGCCAGAGGATGCCGCCGATGAAGATGTGGGCGAAGACGAGCCCCAGGAAGGCAGGGACGATCTTGCGGTAGAGGGGCAGGCCGCCGTAACGCAGCGTGATCTTCTGGGCGGCCCAGGCGAAGAGGAAGGCGAACCAGTAGGGGGTGTAGTCGCCGTAGAGAGTGCCGAGGATGAAGCCGATTGGATGGAACGGGATGCTGGTGAACCGCGCGCGCAGGAACGTCAGCAGCAGCGCGAAGGCGAACCCGATGCCATACGCGCCCACGATCGGGGGCTCCGGGCCTCGGGGGTAGTTCAGCGCGCGGTCCAGGAGCTGGTACTGGCCGCGTGACCAACTGAAAGCCCACGCCTGCCCGGCGCGTCCGGTCTTCTCGCCGATCAGCCCCTGGCCGTAGCGGTAGCCCACGTCGAGGTGGTACCACCAGACGAGGGCCATGCCGACCACGCACGCGATCAGCATGAGCGTGACCATCGAGCGGCGGTTCACCCGGCCGAAGTCGGCCAGCCGCATCCCGTCGATCTGGTACTGAGCCGCGCTGTGGGCGAAGATGGTCCGCCCGATGTAGAAGAGCCCGTAGAATAGCGTGGTTCCCGTGGGCCCGGCGAGGGTGCGGATGGCGCGCGTGCCCAGCAGGTGCACGGGCGTCTGCTGGTCGTAGCCGTAGGGGTGATTCCAGACAACGGGCGGCCCGATCTCGGCCCGGATGCGCGCCGCGATCAGCACGTACATGTACAGCGTGGCGAAGTAGATCAGCAGGAGCGTGAGGTTCTGGCCCGCGTGCAGCATCATGCCGATCAGCACGACGGTGCTGACCGCGAGGCCTCCGACGAGCAGCCGCGGCGGGAAGGCCTCTTCCCGGTCCAGCGAGGAGGGCT
>VGFB01001409.1 GCA_016869015.1 Armatimonadota bacterium | reverse complement strand
CGCTGCTGCGCATCCACGACATGTCCACGGTCATGGTGGCGCTCGCCCGGATCGTGGCCATGGAGGCCCTGACCCACTTCGACGATGCTCAGGATGTCGTGGCGAACATCGAGCCCCTCACGGTCCGGCGGATGGTCGAACGTGAGGTGACGCGCGTGATCTGGGCCGAGATGCCCGGCGAACGAGCCGCCGCCGTCGATGTCGCCGTGCGGTGGGCGGAGCAGATCTCCGATCCGGTGACGCGCGATGAGGCGCTGGCCTATGCGGCGGAGGGGGCGGCCGGGGTCGATCTCGCGCGGGCTCAGGAGCTCGCGCTGAGCATCGAGGACGCGGACGCGCAGGACCTGGCCCTGCGTCTGGTCATCGGACAGCTTGCGAGGGTGGATGTCGACACGGCGGCGGGGCTGGTGGACCGCATCCGCAAACCCTTCCCGCGCGGGCTCGCGGGCGCCGACGTGGTGGAGGCGCTGATGGCTGCGGGCCGCACTGAGGCAGGCCTTCAGCGGGCGGCCGCCATCCGGCGCGCAACCACCGAGACCCTCGAGCATCCCCTGGAGCAGAGCGCCGTGCGCGAGCGCCTGGCCCTGGCGATGGTGGCGGCCGACCCGGCGGGGGCCCTGAGCGTGGCCAGCGAGGTCTGGCCGCCGGTGGACCGGCGCACGCTGGAGTGCCGCTTGGCGCTTACGATCGGCCGCGACGACCCGCGGCGGGCCGAGGAGCTCCTGCGCGACGCCTGGATCGAGGTCCGGCGCATCGACACGCCGCTCTTCCGGCAGCGACTTGCCGCCGCAGCCGTCGCCTCCGCCGGAGCCATGGCGCCGGCGGTGCTCGCGGAGTTGCGGGAGGATCGCCCGGAGCTTGTCCAGGAGGTCCTGCCGCAGGCGGTGATGGAACTGACCGCCCAGGACCCACCGGCCGGGCTGGCGCTCATTGACCTGATTGCCGATGTGAGGACGGCGGAGGAGACCCGGGCCCGGGCGGTAGCCCTGATCGCCGGCTCGCACCCCGAGTTGGCTCGGAGCGCGGCGGATGGGCTGGCCATGCCGGGACCCAAGAGCGCCGCGCTGGTCGCTCTGGCGGTCGCAGGTGGACCGGGGTAGGGGACACGTGGGTGCTCCCCCCCTTCTGAGGGAAGGGGGGCCGGGGGCCAGTGCCCTGTCGGCCGTGAAGCCTTGGGTCGTCGTGGGTCGGCTCACCAGAGCCGACAGAGCCTTCAGGTCAATGCCGTTGCCGTTCGTGCCTGCGGGTCGCCTGACCCGCGCCGTCGCCGTTCCCGTTCCCCCTTCTGAGGGAAGGGGGGCCGGGGGCCAGTGCCGTGTCGGCCGTGAAGCCTTGGGTCGTCGTGGGTCGGCTCACCAGAGCCGACAGAGCCTTCAGGTCAATGCCGTTGCCGTTCGTGCCTGCGGGTCGCCTGACCCGCGCCGTCGCCGTTCTCCCCTCTCCCTTCAGGAGAGGGGCCGGGGGTGAGGCCTCCACCGCGCCGTCGCCGTTCCCGTTTCCCCCCTTCTGAGGGAAGGGGGGCCGGGGGCCAGTGCCCTGTCGGCCGTGAAGCCTTGGGTCGTCGTGGGTCGGCTCACCAGAGCCGACAGAGCCTTCA
>VGFB01001408.1 GCA_016869015.1 Armatimonadota bacterium | reverse complement strand
GGCCGTGCCGGAAGCAGTCGTGCGCGCAGCCGTGCAGAGCGCGCTGTCGCACGTCCTGACGGCGGTCATGGCGGCGGTCGAGGAGCAGAGCGCGGCCATCGCCGAGGCGGTCCTGGCCGATCTGACGAAGGAGGCGTCGGGCCAGTGATCAGGGAACAGGGGACAGGGATCAGGAGGCAGGAAGCAGTCCGACTTCTGACATCTGACTCCTGCCTCCTGACCACTGATTCCTCCTACAGGAGCCCTCGCCGCACGCTTCCCGGAGCGCGGTTGGGGGACGCTGGCTCCGCGCCCCCTGACGTCAAATCCGCTCCGTTCGCACTTGCTGCCTCACTTTCGCACACGGCACTTCATCCGGGCGGGTCTACCTCGCCCCAATTCACCACAAGGAGAACCACGCCATGTCATCCGCAAACACGCAGAACCCGAAGACGTTCGACGCCATCCTGGCCGAGTTGGCCAAGCCGTTCGACCCGGCCGTGGTCGAGTTCAAGCCCGGCGCAGTCGCCAAGAGCAGCAACCGCGCGCTGGCGCTGGCCTACGTGGACGCCCGCGCGTACGAGACGCGGCTGGACGAGGCGGATCCCGCCTGGTCCAACGCTTACCTGCGCGAGTACCCCGAAGGCCGCGTGGTCGTCACCTGCACCCTCACGGTGGGCGGCGTGACCCGCCAGGCCATCGGGGAATGCCTCGTGGCTACGGCCAACGGCGCGGAGGAGAACGCGGCCACCAGCGCGGAGGCGCAGGCCTTCAAGCGGACGTGCGCCAAGTTCTCGCTGGGGCGCTATCTCTACTCGGTGCCCCAGGTCTGGGCCGACTACGATCCGGCCAGGCGGGCCTTCCCGCCCGCCGCGCTGGACGCGCTGCGCGAGATGCTGCGCACCGGCAAGCTGCCCACGAACGGCGGCGCGCCGGCTGACGCGCAGGGTCACGCCGGCAACGGTGGCGGGAACGGCGCCAACACGGGCAACGGCAACGGCTCCGCCGCGCACGGCGATCTGGCCGCGATGGAGGTCAAGTTCGGCAAGTTCAAGGGGCAGACCCTGGGCCAGGTGCTGGCGCAGGATCCCAGCTACGTCAAGTGGCTCAGCGAGAACGCGCAGTTCGCGCCGCTGAAGGCGGCGGCTGCGGCGCTCCTGACGCCAGCGCTCCCGGCTGGCGTCCCCGCTCCCACCGCCGACGCGCCCTTCTGAGCCTGTATCTGTCTCGCCACGTCCGTCTCGCTGACCTCGTCCATGCCTATCGGCTAGGACGGGGTCAGCCACACTCACCAGGCTTACGCCTGACCTGAAGGGGAGGACGGCCTGTTCCTCCCCTTTCTTGTCTCCTCACACGCCTCACAAGGACCACAGAGCGGAGCACAGCCATGACCACAGATATCGCCGCGCTCAAACAGCGCATCAACCTGGCCGACCTGATCGGCCGCGACACGCCGCTCGTCCGCATCGCAGGCACGCGCGGCGGAGAGTGGGCGGGACCCTGCCCCTTCTGCGGCGGCGAAGACCGGCTGCACGTCCAGCCCGCCTACGGGGGCGGCCGCTGGTTCTGCCGGCAGTGCGCCCCGCACGGGGGCGACGCCATTGATTACCTGCGCCGGC
>VGFB01001407.1 GCA_016869015.1 Armatimonadota bacterium | reverse complement strand
ATGGCGCACACCTACACCGGCAGCGTGTACTCCCTCCGCTTCAACGACATCGAGGTCGGCGAGCTCGGGGCCGACGCGGCGCTCGCCGGTCACTTCGGCGTGCCGGTCGGCCTCGTGACGGGCGACCAGGCCGCCTGCGAGGAGGCGCGCGAGCTGCTCGGGACCGTCGAGACCGTCGCCGTCAAGCGCGGGGTCAGCCGCTCCGCCGCGATCTGCCTCCCGCCCGAGGAGGCGCGGGAGCTCATTCGGGCAGGCGCCGCGGCGGCCTGCCGCCGGGCGGACGCCTTCGAGCCCTTCGTGCTGGACACGCCGGTCGAGGCCGAGATCACCTTCATCGATCCGAGCTTCGCGGACGGCGTCGAGCACCTCCCCTTCGTCACGCGCACCGACGGCCGCCGCATCGCCTTCACGGCCGACGACTTCCAGGCGGCCTTCGAGCTGTTCAGCGCCCTGCAGTTCCTGGCGGGGGCCGTGCGCTAGCCGCGTTCGAGCAGGTACAGGAACATCTCCGCCGCGTGCCACGTGTGAGGCGCCGCGCGCCGCTGCGCAACGTACTCCGGGTCGATCCGCCCCATCTGCGCGTAGTCGGCCTGACTCGCGTGGGCCTCCCAGGTGTGCGGATAGGTGGCGCTGCCCAGGTGCAGCGGCGGGGCAGCGTCGTGGAAGTGGGCTTCCGCCCACGTCAGGTAGGGGTACCTCTCGCCCGCCTCCGTGCTGAACGACGGGCCGGGAACGTGGGCTTCGCGGAAGTCCATCCAGAAGAGCGCCGAGTAGGAGTCGAAGGCGTCGGGGACGACATAGGGATCCTCCAGGCCCAGCGCTCGGAGACCGAGCTTCAGCCACTTGGTCTGGTAGACGGGGTGTTCGGCGCCGTCCGTGGGACCGAGGATGTGGCGGCCGCGCCCGAACTCGCCAACGCGCCGGAGGACGGCCTCCACCAGCGGATGCGAGGCCTCTGAGACGAGGGACGCAAGGTAGAGCGCCTGCCCGAGGTTGTCCGGCTCTTCGACGCCGTTGTTGCGGTCGAAGGGGTCGCGGAGACCGCCCACCCAGGGCTCGATGAGGGCGAGGTTGTTCGTACGCTCGAGGCACATCGCGACCAGGGCGGCATCGCGCAGCCACGGCCTCGGGTAGACGAGGAGGTTCGGGGTCGGCGCGCCGCCGACGAGGTTCACGAGCAGCTCCTGGTGCAGGGCTCGCAGCAGCGGCGCGTGCGGATGCCCCCCGAAGCGAGGCAGCTGCACCGGCCCGGCGGACAGGCACTGCCGGTCACCCCCCTCCTCGAGCCACGCTGCCTGTTCGTCCTCTGACAGCCGGACGACGCTCTCGTCCGCCAACCGCGCCACCACGCAATGCTCGCCGGAATCGACGTGCTCGTCCGCCACCTCCCACGCTCGCAGGCGCTCCCCTGTCAGCGCGTCCAGCAGTTCCCCGCGCCGGTAGAGCAGCTTCCGGCGACTCCCCATGCCGAAGAGATAGAAGGAGCCCGGCACTTCGCCCCCCAGTCGTGCAACTGAGAACCCACCGCTGCGAACTGCCGCTCAGCTCCCCGTGCTGGAGTAGGACCTCAGCGCGAAGAACCCGAACACCCGGGCGAAACG
>VGFB01001406.1 GCA_016869015.1 Armatimonadota bacterium | reverse complement strand
GCAGCGCCATCGCGCTGGCGGCTCCCGAGGAGTACGACTTCGACGGGGCGCTGGCGGGCGTGACCTGGGCGCACCTCACGGGCATCACCCCCTCGCTCAGCGAGAACGCCTACCTCTCGACGCTGGGGCTGGCGCAACGGGCGAAGGCGGCCGGCGCGTGCGTCTCCTGTGACCTCAACTTCCGCAAGAAGCTCTGGAACTGGCGCCCGCCGGCGACCTCGAAGGAGCTGGCGCGCGAGTGCATGTCGGAGATCCTGCCCCATGTCGACCTGGTCATCGGCAACGAGGAGGACGCGGCGGATGTGTTGGGCATCGAAGCCGAGGGCACATCGGTGGAAGAGGGCCGGATCAACGCGGCCGCCTACGAGCAGGTCGCGCGGGAGATCGCCGCGCGCTTCCCCACTGTCTCGCGGGTGGGGATCACGCTGCGGGAGAGCCTCTCGGCGGACCACAACAACTGGGGCGGGATGCTGTTTGACGTGGCCACCGACCGGGCGTACTTCGCACCCACCGACGAAAGCGGCGAGTACCGCTCCTACGAGATCCGCGACATCGTCGATCGCGTGGGCGGCGGGGATTCCTTTGCGGCCGGGCTCATCTTCGCGCTGACTGGCGAGGAGTACGCCGCGCCGGACCTGGCGATCCGATTCGCGGTGGCGGCAAGCTGCCTGAAGCACTCGGTCAAGGGCGACTTCAGCTTCGTGACCCTCGACGAGGTGCAGGCGCTGGTGGGAGGAGCGGCGTCGGGCCGCGTGAGGCGGTAGCGGGGACCAGAGGGGAAGACCCGCAGCGTCGAGGAACACCAAAGGACGACAACCGGTGGGAGGAACCGACGACATGCGACCTGTCCGAGTGATTCCGTGTCTGGACATCAACCAGGGCCGAGTAGTGAAGGGCGTGCACTTCGTGGAGCTGCGCGGCGCCGCCGATCCGGTGGAGGCGGCGCAGGCGTACTCCGACGGCGGGGCGGACGAGATCGCGTTCCTGGACATCACCGCGACGGTGGAGGGGCGACGCACGGTATTCGACCTGTTGCGGAAGGTCACGGCAGCGGTGAGTGTCCCGGTGACGGTCGGCGGCGGCATCAAGTCAGTGGAGGATGTCGAGGCCGCGCTGGAGGCGGGGGCGAGCTGCGCGTCCATCTCCAGCGCCGCCTACCGCGATCCGGGGATGGTGAGCGAGGCGGTCGGGCGCTTCGGTTCAGAGCGCGTGCTGGTGGCCATTGACGCCGATGCCAGCCCAACCTGCCCGTCGGGCCGCGAGGTCTACATCGACGGAGGCCGCACCGCCACCGGCACGGATGCCGTGGAGTTCGCCCGGCAGATGGCGGAGCTGGGCGTGGGCCAACTGCTGCCGACCAGCAAGGCTACCGACGGCGTGCAGGACGGCTACGATCTGCAGCTGACCCGAGGGATCGCGGACGCCACCGGGTTGCCGGTGATCGCGAGCGGCGGCGCGGGGAAGCTCGAGCACTTCTACGAGGCGGTCGCCGAGGGCCATGCCGATGCCGTGCTGGCGGCCTCGGTCTTCCACTTCGGAACGTTCACCGTCCGGCAGGTGAAGGAGTACCTGCGGGACCGCGGATTGACAGTGAACCTGTAG
>VGFB01001405.1 GCA_016869015.1 Armatimonadota bacterium | reverse complement strand
GGGGGTGCGGGTGCTGATCTCCGTCCGGCAAAGGTCGCCCTTCTCATCCGCGAACTCGAAGGTCACGCGCCGACCCCGCGTACGGTCGCAGGGCACGTGGCTCGTCGCCGTGGCCAGAGCCGGCTTCCCGCGTCGCAGGAACCAGCACTCGCGGAGGGCGCCGCGCATTCCCTCGACCAGCATCCCGATCCCGACCAGCAGGATCAGCGCCGAGGCGAGCCCGCCGAGGACGTACACGATGCGCACCGGGCCGGCGAACCACAGTACCCCGAGGACGTAGCCTTCGACCAGTCCGGCGCCGAGCAGGACGCCCAGGCCGCCGCAACTGAGGCCGGTGAGGAGGCAGTCGTACAGTAAGGTGAGGGGCACCCAGCGCGGCGGAGGCGCGAGGAAGGGCTCAGTCGGGCCGTCGTCGAGCAGGGGCTCCTCAGTCATGGGTCTCCGCCTCCCTGAGGTGGTCACCCAGTAGGGAGACGCGCGAGGGGACCGGAGGTTGCGCCCGGTAGTGAAGGCGGCCCTTCCGGCGGGCGAGGCCGTCTCCTCGGCAGCGACTACAGCTCCCCGGGCGCGAGCACCGCGTGCTTGATGCGCTCGCGCCGCCAGGTGTAGGTCATGTGGACTGCGCCGTTGCTGGCCTGGATGATGGCCGGGTACGAGTACTCGCCCGGCTCGTCCTCCAGCACGAGCGGCGGGCCCCAGGTGTCGCCGCCGTCCTCCGAGACGGCGACGTTCAGCGGCGTGCGGTCGGTGGTGGTGTGGTTGTGGATGAGCGCGATCCGGCCGTCCGCAAGGCGGACCGCGTCGATGCCGCTGCCCGGGTTGGGCAAGTCGGTGAGGAAGGCATCCCCCCAACTCCGCCCGCCGTCGAGGCTATCGGCGCACACGATGCGTCTCATCCCGTGTGAGCGGCACAAGAAGCGGACGCGCCCGCCGTCCAGGTCAAGCACCGCCGGCTGGATGATGCCGTAGGGGCGCCCCGGCACACCGATGGGCCCGTGCTTGCTCCAAGTGCGGCCGGCGTCGGGCGTGATCTCGCACCAGCAGGCCCATAGTCGCCAGCTCTCTACCGAGGAGCCGCAGACGATCTCGCCCGACTCGAGTTCGACGGGCTTGTTCTTGATCGGTCCGAGGATTCCGGCCGGGAGCCACTCCGGCTCGCTCCACGTCTCCCCGCCGTCTCGGGAGCGCATCAGAAGGCCGCTCCAGTTCGACGGACGCGGGCCGGCCTTGTAGAGCAGCAGCGTCTCGCCCGCGCGTGTGTGGAAGAGGACGGGGTTCCAGCCAGGCTGCTCCGGGTCACGGGCGACGAGGCGCGGCGGCGACCACGCGTCGCCTGCGAGCTCCGCGACCCAGATGCCGACGTCCTTCTCGCCCTCCTGTGTGCCGCCGAACCACGCGCACAGAAACCGGCCCGGCCCAACCTCGGCGATGGTGGACGCGTGGCACGCCGGGCAGGGGGCCTCCTCGAACACGAACCGCGACTGCATCGCCCATCCTCCATGCTCAAGGCTCAAGGCTGCCGCCCCAGCATCGGCGGCTGGTAGTAGGCCTGGGCGGCCGCGATGACGTAGTTGCGGTAGATCGGGTCCTGCAGCAGGCACG
>VGFB01001404.1 GCA_016869015.1 Armatimonadota bacterium | reverse complement strand
CCGCAGCCTCTTCCGGCGCGCCCGCCGTAGTGACGCTCTGCCGGGCGCCGTCGGGGTAGCCGTAGAGGTTCAGGATCGGCCCAGGCTCGGTCGCGAAGCCGTCCTGCAGCGCGATCTCCATCCCATCGCTCTTGCCCCACTGGTGGCCCCCGGCCGCCAACGCGTCCGCGTTGGTGACCGAATGCCGCGCCGCCACGTACAGCGCCTCCTCATCGTAGCCGATCCACGCCTCGCTGGCCGGAGCGGGGCTCAGGTTCCGATCCCAGGACTCGGACAACTTCGTGGCGCGGCCGGTCCACTCGTCCAGGACCCCATCGACGACCGGCGGCTTCTCCAACTCCGCGGCGACCCAGACGGGCCGGGGCGTTGTCGAGACCACGCCGGTGTGCCCGTACTTCTCCGCGGGCTTCGAGCGCGGGCGGTTCGTGGCGGCGGGGAAGACCAGGCGCCCGGCCGCATCGGTGCGCGGCGGCAGGCCGGTCCCGGTCAGGTCCTGCGGCTGGGCGGCTCGCTCCAGCCGCAGCCCCCCGATTGCGCCGATCGGTCCGGGCAGCGCCGACCGAACCACGAAGCACAGCGCCTGCTCTCCGGTCGCCGGCTCCAGCGTGGTCACCATGTCGCGGAAGGTCTCGGGCCCCCCGGTGTACCGCGGGTAGAACTCGCCGAGCTTCTCCCCCTGCGGGCTCCCGACGCGCACCTCGAGCTTCACCTCGTCCTTACCGAGCGGGATCGAGCCCCGATACTGCTCGAAACGGAAGTACTCGAACTCGCCGACCGGCTTGTCGTCCTCGGTGCGGAAGACGAGACACACGTCGCGCGTGCCCTGCGCCTCGGCCGAGACCTCGGCCGTCGCCTGCCGGTAGAGTTGGATCGCGCCGCCGCGCACCCGGTCGGTCTGCTCCAGCGCGGCCCGCGCGACCTCCGGGCCGTCGGGGGCGTCCAGATGCACCTCGACCCAGGCGGGCGAATCGGTCACCTTCCCGTAGACCGCGCGGAACCGTAGGTACCCCTCCCCGAGCGGCGCCTGGCTGAAGCGGACCCACGAGCCGTCCTTCACGTTGCGGATGAAGGTCCACTGCTGGCCGATGCCCTCCGCGGCCCCGTCCCGGTGGACGGCTTCCATGACCAGCGGATCGGTGATCTTCGCGTGGCGCGGGGTGGCGCGATTCGACCGGTCCGCGTTCAGCGGCCGCACGTCGCTCGCGAAGCGCATGGCCGCCGACTGCCACCCGGCGTTCAGGTCCACGCCCTCGAACGCAAACCAGTCCCCGTCCTCCAGCCCCCTGAGGACACCCCCCTCGTTCAGCACCCCGGGCGAGGCCGACACGCCGTCTGCGATCGGCAGAGCGAAGCTCTCCAGCTGCGGCCACTTCGGCACGGGCGGCGGACTGTCGAGGTCGTGCCCAAAGCGGAAGGGCGCGAAGCCCGGGAAGTCGTCCGCCGTCAGCTCGGCGCACGTCCGCACGAAGTCCGGATGGAAGACGTTGTCATGCTCGGTGCAGTCGGCGCAGCAGGTGTTGAACCACAGGCCCCGTTGCAGCGACCCCGGCGCCGCCCACAGCAGGTTGTGGTGCACGTCGACGTTGCACGTCCCCGCGTCCAA
>VGFB01001403.1 GCA_016869015.1 Armatimonadota bacterium | reverse complement strand
TCCCGCTATGTGAAGATCGCCGAAGGCTGCGACCACTCCTGCGCCTTCTGCACGATCCCCGAGCTCCGAGGCCCGTTCCGCAGCCGTCCCGCCGACCGGATCGTCCAGGAGTGCCGCAGCATGGCAGAGGCCGGCGTGCGCGAGATCGTGCTGGTCGGTCAGGACACCAGCGCGTACGGGCTCGACCTGCAACCGCAGGAGTCCCTCTTCCGGCTCCTCCAGAGCCTCCGCACGCTCCCCCTGGACGGATGGATCCGGGTGATGTACCTGCACCCGGACCGCGTCGATGAGCCCCTGATCGAGACCATCGGCGAGCACATGCTGGTCGTGAACTACTTCGACATCCCCTTCCAGCACGCCGCCCCGCGCATCCTGCAGGCGATGCACCGCAGCGGCGGGGCCGAGGCGTACCTGGCGCTCGTGCATCGCATCCGGCGCGCCATCCCCGATGCCGCGCTGCGCACCACCTTCTTGCTCGGCTATCCCGGCGAGACCGACGCGGACTTCGAAGCGCTCCTCGAGTTCGTGTCCGAGGCGCGCTTTGACCGGGCCGCGTGCTTCGCCTTCTCCCCGCAGGACGGCACGGTGGCCGCCGAGCTCCCCGACCCCGTGCCCCCCGAGGTGGTCGCCGAGCGCGTCGACCGCTTCATGGAAGCCCAGGAGGCCCTCTCCCTGGAGCGCAGCCGCCACTTCGAGGGCCAGCGCCTGCGGGTCCTCCTGGAGTACCAGGACGACCGCACCGGCGAGTGGATCGGCCGCTCGTACCGCGACGCCCCCGAGGTCGACGGCCAGGTGATCCTCCGCGCCCAGGACGCCGGCGCGACATTCGCGCCGGGGCAGTTCGTCTGGGCCGTCATCGAGCAGGCCCTCGTTCATGACCTCCGCGGCCGCATCGCCTGACAGGACGGCACGGCGGCCTTCCCTTCCGCCTGTTCCGTGTGTTCCGTGGTTGGTTGCGGTCTGCCGTGCCGTCCCGTAGCGTGGGTGGTTTTCGTGGTCGGCGCCTACGGCAAGGAGGCCATCGCGGACCGCGCGGCGAATGGCCTGTCTCACGCACCGGATGCCACACCCAAACGGCTGGTCGCCAGCTGGGGAGGATGACGCCGTGACGTCGAGACCTGCTTGCCGAAGGTTGCTTCGCTGCTCGTTGCTGGTCGTGCTGGGGGCTTCGGTTCTGCTGACCGTGGCTTCGCATCATCGGGTCGGCGCCGGCCCGGACCGCTACTTCTCGCCGTGCGCGGTGGCGGTGTCGCCGGATGGGACGCAGGCCTACGTGTCGGGCAAGACGCTGGACGAGGTGGCGGTCGTCGATCTGGGGGCCGGGAAGGTGGCGGCGACGATCGCGGGCGTGAAGGGGCCGACGGGCCTCGCGCTCTCGCCCGACGGTGCCACGCTCTACGCGGCCGGCTACCAGGCCAACTCGGTCGCCATCGTGGATGTGAAGGGCAAGAAGGTCACGGGCCGCATCAACGTGGGCAAGCGCCCGAGCGGCCTGGCGCTGACGGCCGACGGCAGCCGGTTGTACGTCTGCAACCGCATGTCCGACGACGTGTCGATCGTTGACCCGGCGGCCAAGAAGGAGCTGGCTCGCGTTCCGGCGGTCCGGGAG
>VGFB01001402.1 GCA_016869015.1 Armatimonadota bacterium | reverse complement strand
GCCGAGGCAGCGGCCAAGGGCGACGAGGCGGAGGCCAGCTCGAAGGCCTCCGAGGAGCATCGGGAGCTGGTGGCCCAGCTGCGGGCCAAGCTGGACCGGCTCGAGCAGGCGGCGTCGGCCCTGACCGAGACCCTGCAGACCAAACGGGAAGCGATGCACCGCGCCGAGGTCCAGCTGGGCCGCGAGGAAGCCGAGCTGGAGCATATCGTTATCAGCCTCCGTGACCAGTTTGGCATGACCCCCGAGGAGGCCGAAGGCAGCCAGGAGGAGACGATCAACGAGACGGAGGTCACCCGGCGCGCCGGGGAGCTTCGCCGCGCGATCCGGGCCCTGGGGCCGGTGAACCCGGGCGCCGATGAGGAGTACGATCGGCTGCGGGCGCGCGAAGAGACCCTCGAGGAGCAGAAGCAGGACCTCGAGCAGTCCCGTGAGGACCTGCTGCGGATCATCTCGGAGATTGACGAAGAGACCAAGAGCGTCTTCCTCGACGCCTTCCAGCGGGTCAGCGTCGAGTTCGACGACCTCTTCAAGCGCCTCTTCGGTGGCGGCGAGACGCGGCTCAGCCTGACCCATCCGGACAACATCCTGGAGACGGGCGTCGATGTCATCGTCAAGCCCCCCGGCAAGAAGCAACAGCACCTGCTGCTCCTTTCCGGCGGCGAGCGCGCGATGACGGCTCTGGCGCTGCTGCTGGCGATGCTGCGCGTGCGGCCCACGCCCTTCTGCGTCATGGACGAGATCGATGCGCCGTTGGACTCGATGAACACGGGGCGGTTCGTCAAGGTCCTGGAGGAGTTCGCGGCGCGGAGCCAGTTCCTGATCATCACGCACAACCCGCGTACGATGGAGGCGGCCAATCGCCTCTACGGCGTCACCATACAGGATCCGGGAGTGTCCCGGATCATCTCGGTTGAGCTGGCCGATGCCCAGCGCGACGCAGAGACGTACCAGCAGCGCCGCGGCACGCGTGGGCGGCGGGCCGTCGAAGAGGACCAGGCGGCCCTGGAGCTCGACTTCAGCGGCGCGCCGAAGGAAGAAGCCGCGACGCCGGCCGAGTAGCCGCAGACAGCACCCCGAATCCCCGGATGTAGAGGGCATCTCCCGCGCAGGGGCGGACGGACGCGTTCGCCTCGTCCGGTCTGTGAGGCCGCAACGTGCTCAAGGGCATCTTCAGCAAGGTCACCCGCGTCCTCAGCGGCACCCGGGAGATCAACGACGACCTGCTCGACGACCTGGAGGAGGCGCTCATCCAGGCGGACGTGTCGGCCAAACTGGCGGTCCGGCTGGTTGAGGAGTTGCAGCGGCGCGCTGAGAACCTCCACGTCGAGGATGCGGCGGGGCTGGCGAACGTCCTGCGGCAGATGGTCTACAACACCCTCCGCCCGCTGGAGAAGCCGCTCAACGTCGGTCCCTCGGCGCCGACCGTCTTCCTGGTAGCCGGGGTCAACGGCGTCGGTAAGACCACCAGCATCGCCAAGATCGCGCACTGGTATCGCTCGCACGGCAACGAGGTGCTGCTGATTGCGGCGGACACCTATCGGGCGGCTGCCAGCGACCAGCTTGAGGTCTGGGCTCGCCGGGTCAACTGCGACATCGTGCGGCAACAGCAGGGC
>VGFB01001401.1 GCA_016869015.1 Armatimonadota bacterium | reverse complement strand
CCCTTGTAGCCCCTACTGCCCGACCTCCAGCGGCGTCACCTCCGCGATCGCGCTGTCGGTGCAGAAGCCGACGTGCGTGATCGACGCCAGGGCGCGCTGCAGCGGGGCCTCGACCGTCACGCCGCCTGCCGTGAGCGAGACGGTCTGCCGGTCGAGATCCACGGTGACCGTCAACTCGACCACCGTTCCAGTCGGCGCCTCGACCTTGCCGCTCTGCGTCTTGCCCCCCTCCAACAGTGGCCCCTGCACGATCAGCGCATCCTGGTTGCGGAAGCGGAGGCCGCACTTCACGAGCTGCTCGTCCGCCGGACCGTCTCCGAAGGCGATGAACCCGTTCTGCAGGAAGCCCGTATCGTTCTCCACGCGCAGCTTGCAGGTCAGCGTCACCCGCCCCGAGAGGGGCGCCTCGGGGACCTGCAGCGCCAGGCACACGATCTTCGTGTCCTTCGGCTGAATGCGGTAGCCCAAGTCGGACTGGACGACCCGACAACCCGTGACGGTCCGGAAGTCGGCGCTCCTATCCACCTCGGGCGGCTTCAGGTAGTTCGGCTCTTCGGGCTCGTCGGAGACGAGGCTCAGCGGCTCGGAGTCGTCCAGCCGCGCCAGCCCGGCTGCGTCGCCCTCCCCCACGCCGAGCACCGAGCCATCCAGCGTGACCATGTAGAGTCGGCCGTTCGCGGCGGCGAGGCCGTCGAAGACCGGCGGACTGGGCATCGAGTAGCGCGCCAACGGTCGGCCGTCGGCGGCGGAGACGATCCAGAGCCGCCCACCGTGCACGCCTTCGAGGGCCTCGGCCTGCATCGCAAGCCGCGCCTGGACCTCTGGGTCATCGGGCAGGCGGAAGGCCTGCCGCTCATCGATGAAGTCGGGATGGCCGGCCACACAGAGCGTGTCGCCGGCGAGGGCCATCGCGCGGACCTGCAAGGAGGGCTGGTTCAGCGTCCAGGGGTAGCGGGCCGCGGTGAGGTCCTCGACCGGGAAGTAGCGCCGGAGCTTCCAGTCCGAGGCGTTGGGCGCGTTCCGGTCCAGCCGAGTGTTCATCTCGGCATTGGCGCGCCCGATCCGTTGGATGTCCTCAACCGTGACCGCGCGCTCGGCGGCAAAGAGCTGGTACTCAAGCACCGACGTGTTGACGAAGTACTCGGGCCTCTGTCCGTAGCCGTAGACGCGCCGGTCGTCGAAGGCCAGGATGCGCCCGGCCGGGACGAGTCGGGCCGCTTCGAACCAGCTGCCGTACCCGCCGCTGACCCGGCGCCCGAAGGTCCAGTAGGAGCGGTGGAACCACGAGTCGTCGAGGAACCCGACCTGGCAGAACAGGTGCGACCCCTCGGCAGGCTGGTCCTGGACCCTCTCCACCGGGATCTCCAGCCGATTGCCGTCCAGGTCGATCTTCTGGGAGCGCATGTACAGGTACTGCCCGTCACAGGACAACACATCCGAGAGGGCGACGGGCATCGTGAGGCCCTTCACGTGCACCTGCATGTTCTCGCCGGTCGCCGGGTCGCGCTCGTCCATGACGGTCTCGGAGAGCTTGCGGCCCGTCAGGGGGTCTAGCTTGAGCAGGCGGATGCCCCCGTCCAGGAAGATCGAGCGCCCCGCCGTACAGAAGAGCACCC
>VGFB01001400.1 GCA_016869015.1 Armatimonadota bacterium | reverse complement strand
AGCTTCTCCAGGAGTACACGGGGAAGCTGCGCGACATCTGTGACGCCCACTCGGCCGCCAGGCAGCGCCGGTCCCTGTTCCTTCGCTCCGCAGGAGGGGTGATGTTTGCAGTGGCGGCGATCGTGCTGCTGAGCAACGACCCAGCCACGGCCGGTGGGTCAGCGTTCTGGGTGGCGCTCTCCACCATCGTGGTTGGGGCAGTGGGTTACCTCGTCGCAGATATGTGCCTTTACCTGGGTTTCCGTCGTGCGCCCTTCGATGCTCAGCAGATTGCCGCCACGGTCGAACGGCTCATCCGCCTGTGCTCCCAGTACGGCGAACATGCTGCCGAGCGGGTGGGGGACAGGTTCGAGTTTGAGTTGCGTCTGGCTGAGGCGGAGGGCGCCCTTCGCACCTATCGCGAGCTGTTCCGGCACGAAGCGGTAACCGGTCGGTTCACAACCGCAGCCTGAGTGCTGCCCCCCCTCCGGCGGTCACTTCCCCGGTATCCATCGAAACTGTCCCCACCTTGGCTCAAGCCCTCCAGCCTGGAAGGCCTGCCGCGTCTCGGCGCGGAAACAGGCCGGCGACTCTGCCAGGGAGGATCGCTTACGCATGGTCTCGCTCAAGATGGGGGCGGTTCTGATGCTGCTGGGGCTTCTGACGACGCAGGCCCGGGCCGAACGGTGCGCGCTGGTGAGGGATGGCGACCCGGTGGCGGCAATCGTGCTGAGCGCGAAGCCGACGGTTGCGGCGCAGTTCGCGGCGCGCGAGCTGCAGTGGCATGTCGAGCAGATGACGGGGGCGGCGCTGCCGATTGAGCGGGAAGGGACCGCGATTGCGGCGTTGCCCCGGCGCATCTTCGTGGGGGACACGGAGCGGGCGAGGGCGGAGGGGCTGGCCCAGGGGCGGTTCGCGGAGCAGGAGCGGGTGGTCAGGTTCGTGGATGATGCGGTGCTGTTGGTCGGGCGGGACGCGAGGCGGTACGAGGAGGTCGTCTACGACCTCGACGACCTCCCCTCGTGCGCGAACTGGCCGGGCTTCTGGGAGGAACGAGGGACACTGGACGCAGTCTACGACTTCCTGCAGCGGCTGTGCGGCGTCCGCTGGCTGAGCCCGACGGAGGGCGGGACGCTGCTGCCGGAGTCGAAGACCCTTGCCGTGCCCATGCGGGACCTCCGCCGCCGGCCGGCCTTCGAGTTCCGGGACGCCATTGGCGCAACGGGCGACGATCCGCTCCGCTACGACCCGTACACCGCCCTGTGGCCGGAGGCGACCGAAGGCTACCAGCAATGGGAAGCCGCCGCCTACCCGGCGCTGCACGTGCAGTACGATGCCGGAGGACAGTACCTCCACGCGAAGCGGATGCTCGCGCGGCTGTTCCTGTTGCGGATGCGCAACGGCGGCAAGCCTGTGCGCTGCAACCACTCCCTCTACGGGTACTACCAGCGGTTCTGGGAGCGGAGCGAGGATCCGAACGCGGCGAAGCTCTTCGTGGAGCGGCGGCCGGAGATGTTCGCGCAGGGCTACGAGGGCGAGCCGCCGCAGATGTGCTACACGAGCCGCGCGTTGATCGAGCAGCTCGTGCAGGATGCCCGCGACTACTACGACCGACGGAAGAGCGCCGAGGAGCTGGCCA
>VGFB01001399.1 GCA_016869015.1 Armatimonadota bacterium | reverse complement strand
AAGGCGGCGCAGGCCGTGAACCCGCAGATCATCACCGATACGATGATCTGCGTGCTGCCGGTCTGCAGCGACAACCGCCTCGCCACCGGCGCCGCGTGGGACCAGATCGGCGCGACCACCGAGCTCGAGTGCCTCCAGACCGACCCCTACATTCAGCTGCACAACTACCTGGGCGACTCGACCCACTACTACACCACCGAGACGACGCTGCACCTTGGCGCGGCGAACTTCGCTCGACGCTGCGGGGTGACGCTCGAGGCCTGCCGCCTGTACGACTACTACCGGGACGCCGATCCGGTCGAGGTCTACGGCTCGGCGCTCTCCTGCTGGGTCCACGGGGCGTCGGAGTACTTCTGGTGGCACATGAACTACCTGCTCGGCCAGTCCGAGTTTGTGAAACCCGAGGCGCCGCAGGCCGCCCTCCGGAGCGTCTACGACGTGATGCAGGCGCTGGAGCCGGACCTCGCCGGGGGGGAGGTCCCGGGCGAGGTCCTGGTGTGCTACAGCCGCCGCTCGGAGGACGTATGGGACTGGCTAGCGCAGGCGCGCGCGACGGACCGGGTGGGTACGGACGGGGTGAACGCGAAGCGCGGCTTCATCGCGCACCGAAACGTGCTCTACACGCTGCTGCGGCGGGGCATCCCCTTCCGCATGGCCTTCCTTGAGCACCCCGATCCCGCGCAGCTGCGGCAGGCGAAGGTGCTGATCGTGCCCTTCCCGTATGCGCTCACCGAGGCGGAAGCCAAGCTCCTGCGCTTCCAGGCCGACGCGGGGAAAGCCGTCATCATCCTCTCCGAGCGCTCGCCCGTCGATGAGCGCGGGGAGCTCCTGCCGCAGCCGCGCCTGGGTGACCGCATCGATCAGACGGTGGACTTGGCCGGGGGCGTTCTCCTGGAGCGTGGTCTTCGCGGCGCGATCACGTTCGTCGACGGCGACCTCGCGGTGAACCTCTCCGATCCCTTCCCGCCGCGGGACAAGCCCACGGTGAAGGTCGCGCTCCCGCCGCTGCGCTCGCAGGAGGCGGGAGTCCTGCAAACCCTCGTGAAGGACGCCCTCGGCCGCGAGCCGAGCCTGCTCGCGCAGCCCGTCACGCAGGACGTTGAGGTCGCGCTGCTGGAGTCACCCCGCGCCCGCGTCCTCCTCGCCGTGAACTGGGAGACGGACGCGCCCGTCGCCTGCTCCCTCCGTCTGCCGCCCCCGCGGCTCACCGCGTCGGCTACCGGCCGGCGCATCCTGCCCGACGGGACGGTCGACAGCCTCAGCGTCCCGGTGCGCGACGGCGCGCTACAGCTCACCCTCCAGCCGCAGGAAGCCTGCCTGCTGGCGTTGAAGAAGGGGAACTGAGGAGGGAGAGCCGCCCATGCCGATCGAGGGCCGCCCGCCCTGGGTGCCGAGCCGCGAAGACATCGAGCGCGTCGTCCGCGAGATCGCCGAGAAGTTCGACCCGGAGAAGATCATCCTCTTCGGCTCCTACGCCTCCGGCAACCCTACCGATGACAGCGATGTCGATCTGTTGGTGGTGATGGAGACCGAGGACGACCCACTGCGGGCCGCGGTGCGCATCCGCATGGCCGTTGATGCGAGCTTCCCGATGGACCTGCTAGCGCAACTTCGACAG
>VGFB01001398.1 GCA_016869015.1 Armatimonadota bacterium | reverse complement strand
CGAGGGCTCGCATCAGGTCTTCATCGCCAAGGTGTCGACCGGCATGGCCCTGGCGGACGGCTCGTTCTACACGCCGGAAGGGGAGTTCGAGACCTTCCGCAAGCGGGCCTCGCGGCACATGGCGGCCGGCGACCTGATCAACGGCTACGACCTTCCAGGCGTTCCCTGGGTGGCGTACTTCACGCAGGATGGCGTGGCGATCCACGGCACGTACTGGCACAACGACTTCGGGGCCGCCCGCAGCCACGGGTGTGTCAACCTGGCGACGGCCACGGCCAAGTGGGTCTTTCGCTGGACAATGCCGGTCGTTCCCCCGGACAAGATCGACCTGTTCGCCGAACGCGGCACGAAGATCGTCATCTCGCGCTGAGATGGGCGGGGGAAGCGCCGGTCGGTGTGCCTCGGCGTTCCTCCTGCAACCGGCTCCATTCGCCGACTGCACCCCTACAGAGAACCTCCGGCGGGGCAGTGCCGTACAAAGACGCGCCCGCGGCGGCCCCGTGGCGTCGCCGGGATCGGCGTGTACGATGTGCGCAAGGAGAAGGCGCCGATCACGATCGACGGGCAGGCGCGGGTGTTGGGCACGACACGCCTGTACCAGGTTGGAACCGAGACGCTGGTCAGCGAGTTCTCTATGGTTCAGCTGGATGACGGCACCCGCCCGGGCATCATCAGCGCGTGGGCGCGCAACGGGAAGACCTACCAGGACTACCTGGCCGACCGTGCCATCGTGCGGCAGGTGATGACCTCGTATCGAGCCGATCCCTAGCCTGGCACGCGACTTCTGGTAGGATTCGGGCAGGAAGCGACGATGTCTGTAGCCTTGTTCTCGGGCCTGGTGGTCGACGAACTGGATCGGCCGGTGGGGGTGACCCTCGTCGGGGGTGAACCGTTCTACGTCGTCGATGATGACGGGTTCCTGCGGCATGTGGAAAGCCGCTTCGTCGACCGGCAGGTGCTCGAACAGATGCGCGCCCTGATCCAGGGGAACGAGGAGTTGATCAGCCAGGGCACGATGAAGATGCTCGGGCAGGAGGACATCTTCACCAAAGCGATGATCGAACGCTCGCTGCGCAACGTTGACGCGCAGTTCGACCAGCTCCTGGCGCAAGGCTTGCCCGAGGAGGCGCGTGCCTGGATGGGGATGCTGGGCTTCCGTGTGGTGATCGACGTTCATGGCAACGTGGTGAGCGTCGATCAGCCGTCGGCACCCGAGGAGCCGCCGCAATGAGGGCGGCAACCGGGTGCTCGGATGGCGCCGCCGGGGAGAGGGTCGGATGAGCTGGTCGGAGCACATTCGCGACGTGGATGAAGGCACCTTCTCGGCCGAGGTGCTGCTCCGTTCGCACGAAGTGCCTGTGGTGGTGGACTTCTGGGCGGCGTGGTGTGCGCCGTGCCGGACGTTGGGGCCGCTGCTCGAGCGGCTGACGGTGGAAGCCGGAGGGGCATTCCAACTGGCCAAGGTCGACGTCGATGCCAGCCCCAACCTGGCCGTGCGCTACGGCGTGCGCGGGATCCCGGCCGTGAAGGGTTTCCGCGGCGGCGAGGTGGCGGCCGAGTTCGTCGGCGCCCAACCGGAGCCGCTCGTTCGGCGGTTTCTGCAGAGGTTGGCGCCCTCCG
>VGFB01001397.1 GCA_016869015.1 Armatimonadota bacterium | reverse complement strand
CGTGTGCCGAAGAGGTCGCCGCCTTCCGCTCTCTCAAGGCCCTGGTGGCCCGCAGTCGCCGGCAGGAGGAAGAGGCCCCGGCAACCCTCCAGGTCCTCCCGGACGTGATCGGGAGCCTCCCGACCACGGCTCGGCCCCATCTCCCCTGGCTGCACCGTCCCCTCCGCGCACGCTCGGCCGTCTGGGCCGCAGCCGCGGTGCTCGTCGGCCTCTTCTTCGGATGGCGCTGGTATGAGACGAGTTACCTGCGCGGCTCCTTGCAGCGCGACGCGGTCATGGCGCATCTTCGGGGCGTTGCCGCTGCCCTGCCGGCGGAGCCCGAGCAGGCGATGGCCGTGTCGTTGCGACCCGTTGATGACCAGGTCTACGCTCGGCCCGAGGGCCTGGCCAGGGTGGGCCACCTGGCGGCCTTCCAGACGGTCTACTTCATGGGACCCCGGGCCATCTCGCAGTTGCGGTTCAGCCCTGGGGAGTTCGATGACCGGGGCCTCGGAAGGCAGGCCCTCGGCGGTCGCGAGTACCGCGTTGGCCGCCACGGCGACTTCTCCATCGCCTCCTACCGGCGCGGCCCTGTGCAGATCGTGCTGGTCTCCGACGTTCCGCCGGAGGCCTTGCTGCTCCTGGCGCAGAACATCCCCCCCGACACGCCGTTCAACGCCGGCGGAACGGGCTACTGACCTCCCCCTCCGCCTCGGATTGCCATGAGCCCACGAGCCGGACTGCTGGTCCTCCTGGTCTCGGTCGTGCTGGCCGTGCTGCTGGCCTGGGCGCTGCGCCGGCCGGCCGGGCCCGGCGCCTCCCTGCGCCAACCCTCCGCTGAGCCGCTGGGGGCGCTGACCGCCGGAGAGATCGCGTCGCCCGGCGCGCGGCCCGCCCCGGTGCGAGACGGACGCCTCCTGGGCAGCGAGACCCTCGCCCCGGCGGGCTTCGATGTCGGCGTCGCCGGCGTGGACCTGCGCGAGATCCGGGACCCCGCGCGGCCCCTGGGCGAGGTCCGCCCCCTCGACGCGCCGGACTCCGTCGGCGCCGACAGTGCGGAGGCGCCGGAGGAGGACGCAGTCGTCATCGGGATCGAAGTCGATGGCGTCGCGCGCGCCTATCCCCTGCAGCTGCTGGACTACCACTGGGTCGTGAACGACGTCGTGGATGGGCGCCGGGTATTGGTCTTGTGGGACCCGATCGCCGGGGCCGCGGCGGCCTATGAGGGCTCAATCGACGGGCGTACCGTGCAGGCGGGCGTCAGCGGCAAGTGGTACCGGACGAGTGCGCTCCTCTACGATCGCGAAAGCACGGGCCTTTTCCCAGCCATCACGGGGAGGTTCGTCACGGGCCCTCTGACCGACCGAGCGCTGCGCCCCATCCCGTTCCGGCGGGAGACCTGGAAGGCGTGGCGCAGACGGCACGAGATGACGCGGGTGCTACCCCGCGAGGCTGGCCGCGGCGCGCCGCCTGCCGCCTTCGGTCCCGATGAGTGGGCCTGGGCGACGCTCCTGGCAAACGCCCCGGACCACCACCCACCCCTGCCGCTGCAGGAGTGGGTGATCGGCTTCGTCGATCCCGTCGGCAAGCCGATGTGCTGCGCTCTCAAGAGCCTGCCGGAGGACGAGCCGCTGAAGATCGGCC
>VGFB01001396.1 GCA_016869015.1 Armatimonadota bacterium | reverse complement strand
CGCTGAAGGACGTGCCGATCGTGATGCTCACGGGGATCCACGACCATACCGAGCTGCGCTTCTACCCCGAGAGCGAGGACGGGACCTACAAGAAGGGGGAGTACCTGCCCGTCCAGGCGTTCCTCGACAAGCCCATCGATCCGGAGAAGCTGATCGCCACCGTCAGTGAGGTCCTGAGCTAGCCGAGGCCACCGCGACGATGCGCGTCCCCGGACGGCGGTCCGGGGACGCGCGGCGTTTTCGGCGACGCACAAGGAACTGCCCGGCTGCGGGCGAATAGGCGAGAGACGCCCTCGTCGTTCCCGACCAGCGGGTGGAGGCCTCGTGAGCGCTGCCGAGGACATTCCGGTTGACCTCGCCTCCGCAGAGGAGCCCGTCGAGCCTCAGGGCCTGAGCGCGAAGGCCATCCTCCTGTCGCTCGTCCTCTTCGGCGTGTCGCTGTACTGGGTGCTGCGGGCGGAGATGATCACGCACAGCACTCAGCTCACCGAGAGCGTGCCGGTCGTGCCCGCGGTCGCGGCCCTCATGCTGGTCACGCTGCTCGCGCCGCTGCTCCGGCGGCTCCCGGCTTGCCTGCGCGTCTCCCGGGCCGACGCCCTCATCGTCTACGTCTTCCTGACCATCTCCACGTCGATGTCGTCAGTGGGCGTGGCGCGACTGCTGTTCCCCAACCTCACCGCCCTGCGCTACTTCGCGGAGCCGGAGAACAACTTCGAGGCCTACTGGAAGCACGTGCCGGACTGGTTCGCGCCCACGGACGGCGAGGCCATCCGGCAGATGTACGAGGGCGAAGACGCGCGCATCCCGTGGCGGGCCTGGGGGAGGCCGCTGGCGGTGTGGGGCCTGTTCATTCTGGCCTGGTTCACGGCGATGTTCGCCCTGATGGCGATGTTCCGGCGCCAGTGGGCCGATCGGGAGCGACTCACCTTCCCGATCGTGCACATGGTGCTGGACCTCTCCGAGCCCGGGGGCGGGCGGCTGGTCGGTGGGTTCTTCCGCAACCCGCTGATGTGGGTGGGCTTCGGGCTCTGCGCGGTCTACAACGTGATGAACATCCTGCAGGCCTGGAACCCGGCCGTGCCGGCCCTTGGGCGGTACTACGACCTCGGGGCGCTGTTCACCGAGCGGCCGCTGTCGGCCATCCGCCCCCTGTCCATCGCCTGGCGGCCGGAGAACATCGGGCTGGGCTACCTCGTCTCCACCGAGATCACCCTCACCGTGTGGGTGTTCTACCTGCTGCTGCGCCTGTCGAACGTGGTGGCCGTGGCCTCGGGACGCGAGATCGCCGGCTTCCCCTTCGATCAGGAGCAGTCCACGGGCGCTTACCTGGCCCTGGGCCTGTTCCTTGTCTACGTCGGCCGGCACCAGCTGCGCCAGGTGTTCGAGAAGGCCCTGGGTCGCCTGCGGGAGCTGAACGACCGCAACGAGCCCCTGCCGTACTCCTGGGCGGCGGCCGCGCTGGTGCTGGGGCTGGGGGGGATGCTGGTCTTCGCGGTGAAGGCGGGCATGTGGCTGTGGACGGCGGCGCTGTACTTCGGGCTCATCCTGCTGTTCGCGCTCGTGTACGCCCGAGCGCGGGCCGAGGCGGGGGCGGCGATGGTGTGGCTGTTCCCCTTCTACCAGC
>VGFB01001395.1 GCA_016869015.1 Armatimonadota bacterium | reverse complement strand
GCCCGGGCAGTCGTGATGACCGCGGTGTTGAACGCCTATCCGCACCATGCCCTGGCCGACGACTACCTCTATAAGCTCGGGGTCCAGGCGCTCCTGGACGGCGACGTCACGGGCGCGCGCGCGCTCTTCGCCCGCTACGCGACCGACTACCCGCATCGCTCCCAGGCGGCGGAGGCGTTGTTCTGGCTGGCCCGATCCGAGCAGCTCCTGGGCAATGGGGCGCGGGCGCAGCGACTGTACGGCGACCTCGCCGCCGGGTACCTGCAGACCGGCCTGGCCGACGATGGGTATGTCGAGCACGAGTACATCCGCCGCGGCGAGGACGCCGGCGTGGTGCAGGCCGGCGTGCAGGCGCTGGAACGGGCGGCCGCCGCGATCGAGAAGCCTCTGGTCGGGTACGACGCCATCGCGCGCGAGCATGTCCTGCTGCTCGTCCCCTCCGACCGCGTCATCGATGTGCGGTCGTACAACCTGGTGGATCATCTGGAGGAGGCGTACGGGCGGCTCGCGCAGTTCACGGGGGGAGCGCCCGCCAACGGCGCTCGCGTCGAGCTGGTGGTGGATCCCTCCGCGACCGCCCTGACCCCGGGCCGGCCGACGCGGGTCCCGCCGGGTCTCATCGGGCCTCCGCCCGCCTGGCGCCAGTGGTTCGAGGCGCTGGCTCTGGCCTTTGTCACGGATCCGGCGATTGCGCCGGTGACCAACGCCCTGTCCGGCCTGGGCGGCGGCGCGGCCCGCTTCCTCTCCGTGCAGCTTGCCGACACGCTCTACGAGGAGATGGGGGAGATGAACGTCGGGGCCGCCAACCTGCAGGCGTACCTGCGCGACGTGAACACCACCAAGAACGCCGCTGCCGCGGCGCTCAACCAGCACGTGCAGAGCAAGGCGACGGCGGAGAAGATCGACCCGAACATCGGACTGGGGATGGTGTGGAACGTGTCCGAGCGACTCGCCCCGATTCCGGGCGAGCTGGTGGACTGGACCCCGCTCAAGGGCCTCTTCCCGGCGGCGCGCGCGATCCCGGCGACCGTGGCACAGCAGGCGGAGACGCTGGAGCAGAAGTCGGCTCTCGTCGCCTACTGGCTGAATACCGGGTTGGGCGCCGACCAGACCGCGGTCCTGCGGAGTTGGGGGCTCCCGTTCAGCCCGGAGGACTTGGCGAAGATCAAGGCGGCGGTTGAGGCCGCCAACGCTCCGGCCGCGCCGCCCGTCGCCGAGGAGCCGAAGGCAGGCTGAGGTGCGGACGCCCGTTCCAGATGAGCCGCGCTAGTGCGCTGTCACTCCTGACTGCCGGGGTCTGTCACCGTAGGTCGAAGCGCCTGCTTCGACAACGACGGTGACGGAGCAGCGCTCCGTCCTACGACGGCGACGGATGGGCGTGCGGAACGGGCCGTCCACCAATCCAAACAATCACGAGTGACGGCGCACTAGCCATTACCGACATCTGCGGGGCCATGTGCCGTTGGGCCAAGCCGCCAGCCCCGTAGGGGCGACCGAAGGCTAGCCGTGGGCGCCAGCCCACGGAACAGGGCCTTACCTTCCTCTCCGGCCCCGAAGGGGGCCGGCGGGACCACCGAACAGCCCTCCGGCCACCTACGGGGCCGGAACCGAAGGGAGGGCTCGAG
>VGFB01001394.1 GCA_016869015.1 Armatimonadota bacterium | reverse complement strand
GTCGGGCGTCCGCGAGTGCACGGTGCTGGGGCCGGAGGAGGTGCGGGCCGAGATGGGCGCCCCCATCCTCGACACCGAACGGCTGCCGGCTCTCGCCTCGGCAGACCGCCTGCTCGACCATCCCGTCGAGGTGAACGGGCGCGCGTACCCGATCACGGGGGTCAGCTTCGGCACGACCCACGCCGTCATCATCGGGCACGGCCGCGAGGGGCCTCACTGGGCCGAGGACAGCGCCGCCCTCGAGGTGCATCCCATGTTCCCGGACAAGACGACCGTGGACTGGGTGGAGGTCGTCGCGCGCGACCACCTCCTGATGCGGCCCTGGGAACGCCGCCTGGGCGAAACGCTCGCCTGCGGCACCGGCGCGTGCGCCTCGGTCGTCGCCACGGCGCTTCACGGCCTGACCGACCGCACGGTGCTGGTGGAGATGAAGGGTGGGAAGCTCCTGGTCGAGTGGCGCGATGACGATCGCGTCACTGCGACCGGGGCCGCACGCATCGTCTATCAAGGAGTCTACCCCGCAGTGCCATGAGCACGCAGCGCCCCGCGCCGCGCACGGAGCCCATCCGCGCGCTGAACCGGATCAGGATCGTCGAGAACCACGACCCCCTGACCGAGGTCGTGCACAAGCGGCACGGCATCTACCTGTGCTGCGACCGTCGGATCTGGCTGCGCAGGGCCGTGGCGGCCAAGCTCGCAGCCGTCCAGCGGTCCCTCCCGCGCGGCATCCACCTCTTCCTCATCGAGGGCTACCGGTCTCTCGCGCGGCAGACGCTGATCTATGAGCGCTTTTTCCACCAGTCGTACGCCGAGCACCCCGAATGGCCGCTGAACGTCCGTCGCCGCGAGACCAATCGCATGGTCGCGCCGCCCGACGTGAAATGCCCGCCCGGACACTGCACCGGCGGCGCGCTCGACGTGACGCTGATCGATCGTCGGGGCGTCGAGCTGGACATGCTCAGCCCGTGCCAGGACCGCTTCGAGGAGTGCACCCCGACGTTCTTCCCGGCCCTCAGCCCCAGGGCCCTGCACAACCGCGAGCTGCTGTTCGACGCAATGGAGGCCCAGGGCTTCCGGAACTACGCCCTGGAATGGTGGCACTACTCCTACGGCGATTCGGGCTGGGCCTACCGCATGGGCCTCGATACCTGCCCCTACGGCGCCGCCCCGCCCCCCGCCGACTACGAGATGCCCACGCGGGAGATGGAGTAGCGCCTGATCGTCGAGCGTCCGGCGGTCAGAGTCGGGTTGTGGGACCCGGCCACGTGATGTCGTACCCGGGCGCATCCCAGATCTGCTGCCACCTCTGGGGCGCCGTCCCCCCGTTGTCCTGGAGGTCCGCGCCGATGCTGTAGAGGACGTAGCCCGTCGTCGTCCTCCGGTAGCGCAAGGGCTGCCCGCTGAAGACATCGTCGCAAAGGGGCCAGTCGATGTCACTCAGCTCGGAGAGCCGCTCCGGATATGTCCCATGTCGCTGTCGATGCACCTGGAGACCCAGGGCTGCCACGAAGAGCGCCCGGCTCGCGGCGGCGAACTCGGCCTTCTGCCCGACGTCTCGCCCGTGCAGCAGCACCTTGCACATCGGCGCCCACTGTGGCTCGTTGGGAGGCGTGCGCATCCAGCCGCGC
>VGFB01001393.1 GCA_016869015.1 Armatimonadota bacterium | reverse complement strand
CGGCGGGCCGGCCTCCCCCAGCACCCGACGCCCTGCGAACTCCACCAGAACCGGTGGGCGCACGCGACGGTGCGTGCCGGCCGTCAGTCGCAGCGGGAGCCGCATCGGGGCCTGAGGGACGGCCCAGGGCTCCGTGCAAGGCGGCAGGTCGGCGAGGACCGGCGCCAGCGCCCGGCGGATCCTGCGGTCGCTCAGACCGAGGGTCTCCGGAGGCGGCAGCTCGCCCCGGTCCAGGGCCTGCGTCAGCGCCGACGTCCGGCCGTCCAGGGACGCCAGTTGCGCGTCGAAGCGACCGAGGATGTACTCGATGCCCTCCGGGCGGTTCTCCGCGTTCCAGTGCCGCACGAACTCCGCCCGCTGCTCGGCCAGTTGGCTCCGCAGCCCTTCCAGGAGACCGACGCCCTCCCGCGCCGGCGGCAGCCCGGCGGGAGCGCCCAGATCGAAGGCCTCCTGGTAGCTCCGTCGAACCCGCTCCATCGTCTCCGCCTTCGCGGCCACGAAGAGGTTCCGGCGGGCCGAGTAGTCCATCGCCTCGAGCACATCGGGATTGCGGGGCGGCTCTCCGACCTCTTGAATTGCCGAGCGGGCCTCACTCGCGAGGCGTTGCAGTTTCCCGTACTGGCTCGCTCGGGGCGGAGCCACCGCCAGTCGGCCCACGAACGGATCGTCGTGGAAGAGCCCCCGGTTCGCGGTCGTGTCGAGGCTCAAGGCCTGGTTCGCCTCGGTCAGCAGATGCGTGGCCCGCGCCGGGCCGTCGGAGTCCGTGCCGAAGAACTGCCGGCAGAACGCGCGGTCGAAGAGGTCCCGATCGATCAGTTCCCTCTGCGCGCCCCAGGAGCACTCGCCGCTGAACAGCCAGCCGTAGTAGCAGCTAGCGACGAGGTTCTCGTTGCCGTCGTCGCCCCAGTTGCAGGTCATCGAGCCGATGGCGCCCTGCTCGCGGCCGCGTCGGATGAGCCACTCCATGTTCTCCAGCGCGAGGTCGTAGTCGGGGAAGAGCCGACACCAGCTCGACAGCGCCGGGACCACGAACACCTCGAACCCCTTGTCGCGGAACTGAGTGATCGAGGGGTAATCGTGGGCCGGCCCGTAGTGCCAGTCCATGATGATGGTGTCCCGGGGGATGAGGTCGATGGCCTCGGGGTGCTGCAGGAGCATGTCGCCCCACATCATCATGCGCTTGCCGCGCGCCTTCAGCAGGTCGTGCACGCGGTTCATGTGCTGGGCGTACAGCGCCGCCTTGCCGATGCGATCCGCCAGTGCCTTGCTCTTGCCGGCGCCGAGATCGCCGACCTCGTCGCTCCCCGCGTTGAAGAACTCGGTGCCCGTGAAGGCCGGGCACATCTCATCGAACAGGTCGCCGAGCAGGTCATACGTTCCCTCGGCCGTCGGGGCGAAGGAGTACTTCCAGTCGCTCTCCGCGAGGTCCGCATACTCGGGGTGCTTGAAGATGTGGTGCTGGTGCCCGAAGGCCTCGAAGGAGGGGAAGAAGAGGCAGTGGTACTGCCGCGCGTACTCGCAGATCTCGCGCGTCTCGGCCGCCGTCAGCGCGCCGGTGCCCTCGCTGATGAGCGGGTGCTTCTCGACGACGAAGGTGTGCTCGAGGTGCATCGAGACGAAGTTGATCTTGTA
>VGFB01001392.1 GCA_016869015.1 Armatimonadota bacterium | reverse complement strand
GAACAACGCGACGGCGCCCATGATACGGATGTTGGTGGGGTAGTCGGACCCGGTGACGATGATGGAGCCCACGACCGCGATGGCGGAGATGGCGTTGGTGATCGACATCAGCGGCGTGTGCAACAGCCGCGAGACCCGCATGATCACCCCGATCCCGATGAACGTGGCGAGCAGGAACACGAACACCATGGACCAGAGGTCGAACACCTGGCCCTCGGCAGCCCCGTGGGCCGCTTCCGTGACCTGCGTGAGCATGAAGAGTGTGTTCATTGGCCACCCGCCTTCGCGAGCATGTCCTTGGTTCGGGCGTGGACCACCTGGCCTTCGTGGGTGATCAGAGCGCCCTGCTGGATGTCGTCGTTGAGGTCGAGCTGGAACGCCTTGTCCTTGGTGAACGTCTGAAGGAAGGTCGTGAGGTTCCGTGAGAAGAGCGTGCTGGCGTGGGTCGGCATCGCCGAGGGGACGTTGAGCGGCGCCATGATCGTGACGCCGTTCTCCACCACGGTCTCCCCGGGACGCGACAGCTCACAGTTGCCGCCGCCGTCGGCCGCCAGGTCCACGATGATCGACCCGGGCCTCATCTTCGCGACGATCTCGCGGGTGATGATCCTGGGCGCGAACACGCCGCCGATGAGCGCCGTGCTGATGACGACGTCCACCTGGGCGCACTGCTCGGCCAGCATCTCGCGCTGGCGCGCCTTGTCCTCTCCCGAGAGCTCCTTGGCGTAGCCGCCTCCGGCGGAGGCATCCTGCTTGAGCTCGATGCCCACGTACTTGGCGCCGACGCTCTCGATCTCCTCCTTCACCTCGGGCCGCACGTCGGTGGCGAACACGTTGGCGCCGAGACGCCTCGCGGTCGCGATGGCCTGAAGGCCAGCGACCGCCGCCCCGATCACGAAAACTTTGGCGGGCGGTACCATGCCCGCCGCGGTCATCAGCATCGGGAAATACTTCGGCAGCTCGGCCGCGGCCAGGAGCACGCCCCGGTACCCCGCGATGTTGGCCATGGACGAGAGCGTGTCCATGGACTGGGCGCGGGTCGTGCGCGGGATCGCGTCGGTGGAAAACGCGGTGATCTTGTGGGCCGCGAGGGCCTTCACCGCGTCGAGTTTACGCAGCGGCATGAGCGAGCCCAGGAGGTACGCCCCGGACCGCATCTTGGGGACATCGGCTACCGCGGGGGCGTTCACACAAAGCACGAAGTCCGCCTTCCCGAGCATGGCGGCTGCGTCCTTGTGGATCGTCACGCCCACCTTCTCGTAGGCGTCGTCGGGGATGAAGGCGGCGGCACCTGCTCCCGCCTCGATCCCCACTTCGTAGCCTGCCTGAATCAGGCGCTTGCAGGACTCCGGAACCACCGCTACCCGGCGTTCGCCGGCCGCGGTTTCCTTTGGGACGGCTATGATCACTGAGCCTCCTTCATCCGGACTGGGGGGTTGAAGGGAACATCGATCCCTGGCCCGGCGTTACCCGGACACCCGCAAGCTGGAGGGGGGGCGGCCCAGCAGGCCTTTCAGGCCTTTGGCGGGATCAGGGAACATAGCGCCTGGGGTGGGGGCCGCCAGTCATCCAAAGCCTTACTGCGAGAGGGGCAAAGCCCTACGGGGAAGGGCGCGGCACTCCCCCGGATCC
>VGFB01001391.1 GCA_016869015.1 Armatimonadota bacterium | reverse complement strand
TCAGTCCGGCGTCTCGGAGAGATCGGCCAAACGCTCACAGACCGTCTCCCAGAAACCGGGCCTCACCTCCTCAGGCCGACGCAGCGACGATAGCCGCCTCTTCAGCGTCCGATAGAAGCCCAAGCGGTCATCGCACGTTCGGCAGGCGGCTGCGTGTTCCACGAGGCGCCCCGCGCAATCGGCGGGCAGTTGCCCATCGGCGCAGACCGACAGCAACTCATCGAGCCGCGCGCACGACAGCCTCTCGATCGGCGGTTCGAGCTCCTCGACGATGGGCACCTCGGCGGCCTCGGTCGGGCCGGCCGCGAAGCTCCGGTTCGGCGTCACGCGCCTCTTCGCATGGACGAGCGGATGGACCTTCTTGAGCTCCCGGGACAGCCACCTTGGCATCGTCGCCACGTCGTAGAGGCAGATGACCTCGGTGCCGGCGAGGGCTTCCACTTCGTTCAGCCGGTACTCGTACTCCAGCAGCCGACCCGCGCCGGGCACACCGCGGCCGAACCAGGTGACTTCCCCCACCCCGCACCAGCCTCGATAGCCTGCGTCTTCCGCGCCACAGGCGGCGTCCTCGACAAGCTCGAGCATTCGGTCGGCGTCGAAGTAGCCGCCTCGCGTGTACGTCTCATCGGCCGTCAGCAGCTGAAGCTGCCCCGACTCCAGAGCCCTCCCGGCCTCGCAGCCACGTCCCTCCAGAGCGCGGACGGCGACCTCCGACGCCGTGCGGTCGGCGATCAGCAGGCAGCGCCAGTCTCGCGAGAGCGCGGCCCTGAAGGCGGCGGCCACGAGATCGAGTTGAGCGTCCGCCGCGGCGAGGCTCACGACGTGACGCCCCCACCCCTCCGGTTGGCTCCCACCCCTCCCCGCCCCCGCGGGGATGGCGTCGGGCTGCAATGCCACAGTGCCGGTCCTCTAGCCGTCGGGCTTCCCTGTAGGGGGCGGCGCGATCGCGGCGGGCTCCTGCGTCAGACCCTCCCGCAGCCGTTGCCGTCCGCGGAAGATGCGCGACCGCACCGTGCCCAGGGGAATGCCCAGCATGCGCGCGATGTCCTTGTACGACACGTCCTCCACGTCGCAGAGCAACACGGGAATGCGGAACTCGTCCGGCAGGTGGTCCAGCGCCCGCTGCAGCGGCTCGGTGGGGAGCGCGGCCAGCGTCGTGCCTTCCGGACGGCCGTCCTCAGCCAGGGGATCGAACCCGCCCACCTCGCTCTCGCCGGGCACATCGTCCCAGGAGATCGTTCGCGGCCGACGCGCGGTGCGCCGCTGGCTGTTGATGTAGGTGTTGACCATGATCCGGAAGACCCAGGCCTTGAAGTTCGTGCCCGGCTGGAAGCCGGCGAACCCGCGGAAGGCCCGCACGAGGGTGTCCTGGGTCAGGTCCTGGGCGTCCTCCCAGTTACGCGTCATGCGCAGCGCGCTGCCCATCAGATCGGAGAGATACTGAAGGGCGAGCGCCTCGAAGGCGGCCTGGGAGGATGACGCTCTGGATGCGGTGCTCAACGGGCTGCAGTCCTCTGTCGGTCGACGTCTCCGGCCCCACCACCGCGCCCGCGACGGCGCTAGTGGTTCCTATTCCCGACGGATCGCCAGGGGCCCTTCTGCGGTGGGCTGGGGAATCCTCCATCCGCGAAGGG
>VGFB01001390.1 GCA_016869015.1 Armatimonadota bacterium | reverse complement strand
GCTGCTCCGTCACCGTTGGACGGCCGCGCCGTAGGACGGAGCGCTGCTCCGTCACCGCCGCACGGCCGCGCCGTAGGACGGAGCGCTGCTCCGTCACCGTCGCCGTCGAAGCAGGCGCTTCGACCTACGGAGGGCAGAGCAGTGGATCGAGAGCTACTCAGTGGATTGGTCGGCGCTCTGGTCTGCATGGGGGTGGTGCTCCCCTGTGCTTCGTGTCGGTCTCAGTCGGATGCGGGTCTGTTCCCCTTCGCCATTCCCTGGGACGACTCCGCGCCCAGCGTGGCGAACCTCAGCGACTGGAACGAGAAGCCCGCGGGGAAGAGCGGCTTCGTCTCGGTCCGCGACGGACACTTCGTCGACGGCCGGGGCGAGCGCCTCCGGTTCCTGGGCACGAACTTGTGTTTCGCCGCGGCCTTCCCGCCGCACGAGGTCGCCGAGAAGGTCGCGAAGCGGATGGCGAAGTTCGGGATCAACATCGTCCGCTTCCATCACATGGACAGCCAGTACTTCCCGAGCGGCCTCTGGGACAAGGCCTTCGCCGACAAGCAGCACCTGTCGGCTGAGGCGCTCGATCGGCTGGACTACCTGATCTTCCAGCTCAGGGAGAACGGCATCTACGCGAACCTCAACCTGCATGTCTCGCGGAAGCTGACCGAGGCGGACGGCGTGCAGGAGTCGGCCGCCCTCCCGCAGATGGACAAGGGCGTGGATAACTTCCATCCCAGCATGGTCGAGCTGCAGCGCAACTACGCGCGGGACCTGCTGACCCACGTGAACCCTTACACGGGCCAGGCGTATGCGGAAGAGCCGTGCGTCGCGATGATCGAGATCAACAACGAGAACTCGCTCACCGATTCGTGGCGCGGAGGGCACATCGACACGCTGCCGGGTTACCTGCAGCAGTTGCTCGACGAGCGTTGGCAGGCGTGGCTGAAGGAGAAGTACGGGGGCACGGGCGCCCTGCAGCAGGCGTGGAGTGCGGGCGCCGAACCGTTGTCCGATCGCGAGCTGCTCAAGAACGGCGACTTCTCCGGGGGCGCCGAGGGCTGGACGCTGCAGGTCGGCGCGCCCGCGCAAGCCGCGTTGACCGTGGCAAACGACGGCCCCGACGGTAAGCCGGCGGCCAAGATCGACGTTGCCGCGACGTCGGATACCTCCTGGCACGTGCAGCTGTACCAGACCGGGCTGGCCTTCGAGCAGGATCGGGCTTACACGCTCGAGTTCTGGGCCAAGGCGGACCCGGAGCGGTCGGTCGGCGTCAACAACTTCCGCGCGCGGGAGCCGTGGGGCACCCTTGGGTTCAGCGACAACGTGAAGCTGACCGGCGAGTGGCGGCGGTTCGAGTTCACCTTCCGGGCGTCGGAGACGGAGGCGCAGGCTCGCATCACCTTCAGCGGCCTGGCGTTGCAGCTTGGCGCGCTGTGGGTGGCCGGCGTCTCGCTGAAGGAGGGCGGGATCGGGGGGCTGGGCACGCAGGAGTCCCTGGAAGCGGGCACGGTCGGCCGCCCGCGCCACGGCGACATCACCGGGCGCAGCCCGGCGTGCGGACGGGACTACGTCGCCTTTCTCCTCGACCTGGAGACGGAGTACTGGACCGGAATGCACGAGTACCTGAAGCGAGAGCTGAGGGCAAA
>VGFB01001389.1 GCA_016869015.1 Armatimonadota bacterium | reverse complement strand
GCGCGTGACCGCCGAGGCCGGGGCGCAGGACGTGCCGCCTGGATGGCCGACCTTCCGTGGGCCGGTGGGGCTCAAGGCCGAGGCTGGCACGTTCCCGACTCAGTGGGACTCCACGGCGGGCAAGGGTGTCCTGTGGTCGGTCGAGGTGCCGCTGCCGGGGAATAACTCGCCGATCGTGTTTGACGGAAGGGTCTTGCTGTCGGGGGCCGACGAGACCCGCCGCGAGGTGTACTGCTTCGAGGCGAAGAGCGGCAAGCGTCAGTGGGCGACTCCCTTCAACTTCATGCCGGGGGCCGGCCCGGACCCGCCGAAGGTCATGGAGGACACCGGGTACGCGGCCTCTACGATGACCACCGACGGGAAGCGGGTGTTCTCGATCTTCCCGGACGGCAACCTGGCCGCCCACGACCTTGAGGGCAAGCTCGTCTGGTCGAAGGCGCTCGGGCCGCTGAAGAACGTCTACGGACACGCCTCCTCCCTCGCGATCTACCGCGATCGGCTGATCATTCAGCTCGACCAGGGCTCGTCGGCCGAGGACAAGCTCTCCGCGCTGATTGCTCTGGATGGGGCGACGGGCAAGCAGGTGTGGCGCACCGAGCGTCCGGCGCGCAACTCGTGGAGCAGCCCCCTCCTCATCGAGGCGAGTGGGAAGGTCCAGCTCATCACCTCCGCCGACCCGTTCGTGATCGCCTACGATCCGCAGACCGGGGCGGAGCTGTGGCGCGCCAAGTGCCTGACGGGCGATGTCGGACCCTCGCCCGCCTATGCCGACGGGCTGGTCTACGCCTGCAACGACCAGGCCGGCCTGTTCGCGATCCGCGCCGTGGGCGGCCTGGGCGGCGCGGCCGGCTCCATCGTCTGGTCGGCGAACGAGGGCCTCCCGGATACCACCAGCCCGGCGGCCAATGGCCAGCTGATCTTCGTCGTGTCAAGCTACGGCCCGGTGACGTGCTACGACGCGAAGAAGGGGACCAGGCTCTGGGAGCAGGACCTGGCGAGCAGCTTCCAGTCCTCCCCGGTGATCGTGGGGGACCGGGTCTACCTCAGCGACACCGAGGGCGTGACCTTCGTCTTCGCGGCGGCCCGGGAGTACAAGGCCCTCGGCCAAGGCAAGGTCGGCGAGCCCGTCCGGGCGACGCCGGCGTTCCTCGACGGCCGCATCTACCTGCGCAGCGATGAGCGCCTGTACTGCCTCGGCGCGCCGCAGAGCGAGCCATGAGCGTCAGTGACCCCGTGACGATCGAGCTGCTGGGGGATGGCGGACCCGCGCCGACCGAGGTCGATGTGGCGGTCGTCGACCGGCTGGTGGCGGAGCACGGGGGCCGCCGGGAGGCGCTGATCCCGCTGCTGAACGCGCTGCAGGCGCACTACCGCTATCTTCCGGAAGCAGCCTTGCGGCGGCTTTGTGCGATCACCGAGATCACGCCGGCCGAGGTGACCGGTGTCGCCACGTTCTACACGCGCTTTCGCCACCAGCCCAGCGGCAAGCACCTGATCGATGTTTGCCACGGCACCGCCTGTCACGTGAAGGGAGCGCCGCTGGTCAGCGAGGCACTCCGGCGAGTCTTGCGGCTGAAGGGCGCGGCGGACACCACGGACGACGGGCTGTTCTCGTTGGGGCGCGTGGACTGCCTC
>VGFB01001388.1 GCA_016869015.1 Armatimonadota bacterium | reverse complement strand
GTGGACGAACTGCGTCGCGACGGTCGAGACGATCTGCGTGTCGCCGGCGTAGACCCGGTAGTACGCGATGTCGGGCTCCGGGGGCGCATCCCAACTCAGAACCGTCCCCCCGTCTCCGTTGCGCGTGGCGCGGACGTTCGTCACGGGCGAAGGCGCGTGGTCATGGTGGGCCGTGGTGTAGACCGTCAGCGTGCCGGCGGCGACGAGGTCGGTGAGCTTGCCGCCAGCCATCTCCACGACGCCCGCCGGTCCCTGGAGATCGCCGCAGGGGTTGATCGGCGGGTCCTTGGGGTCATACACGTACTTCCGTAGCTTCAGGTTGGGGGAGCGGCCGTCGAGCTGCAGCGCAAACCGCACGTCCCTCAACGACCGGCTGACGATGGCGATGGAGTAGGCCTCGGTCACGTTCTCCTGCAGCGCGCAGACGCGCAGATACGGGTCGTTGCAGTCCACCTGGAACACCGTGGCGGGCCCCCGGAAGAACTTCGTCATGAGGCCGAAGGCGTAGTAGTGGGGGCGAGTGGTGAAGTCGTTCCCGCTCCAGCGGAACAGGCCCCACTTGTTGATGTAGTGAGGGTGGTAGTCGTCCGGGAAGTCGGCGTAGGTCCAGTTCCCCATCGCGTAGATCCCGGCGTTGATGGCGGCAACGGCGGCCTCGCACAGCTGAATGCCGATCAGCGGCTCGTCGGGCGTGTCGAAGTACACGCAGCGGTCGAGCTTCACGCCGTCGACCGTTCGGCCATCCTGCTTGCAGCCGAACTCGCCCAGGATGAACTGCTTCCCCTTCGCCTGCGCGATGGCCCGACCGGCCTGAAGCTGCTTGAGAAACCAGGGGTAGAAGCGCTCGTCCGCGAGGGGCTGGTCGTTGAGGTAGTGGTGCCCGCCGTAGACCGCGGTGATGTCGTCCATGTTGTCGGCGGCCCACTGGATCGTGTGCCAGTAGCTGATCGGCGACGCGTCGCTGGCCAACAGGCCGATGTCCAGGTCCCGGGCCCGCAGCTCGTCGTGGAGGCACTGGTGGTAGTCCCTGAACGTCGGCATGTCGGCGGCCAGCGAGCCCCACTGCTGCAGGCTCAGCTCGTTGGTCATGCAGTACCAGCGGATGTTGTAGCAGCCGCGCTCCCGCACAAGGTACTCGAGGTTGTCCACCACGCGCTTCGCGTACGCGCGCCGTTCCTCCCCGGGCTCTGTCTCCTGGGGCCCCCAGGTGGTCAGGTAGACCTCGGTGCCCGTGCTCTTCAGCCGCAGGATGTAGTCCGCGACCTTGTCGAGCATGGCCCGATCCCATTGCCAGCTGTCGTTCAGCCGGGCGAAGGAGGGTCGGATCTCGCGCCACCGCTTCGCGATGACCGTGTCCTGGAGCTCCTGCGTTGTCGCGAAGGTATGGTCGAAGACATGGAAGCCGACGCCCTGGAAGTCGGGCAGGACGATCTGCTCGGAGCGAACCGCGATCGAGCGCTCGGCGTCGCCGAGGTCGGGCCACGGCTCGAGGCTGCCCGTCTTCTCGATGCGCACATCGTCGAACCACGCCGTCCCGTGCGCGTGGAGGATCAGGTCGACTCGCGCCTGTGTCGTGCCCTGCGGCGCCTTGCCGGCGATGGTCAGCTGCTCCCAGCCGCTCCTGCCGTTGCTCAGCC
>VGFB01001387.1 GCA_016869015.1 Armatimonadota bacterium | reverse complement strand
CTGTGTCATCTTCCCGTCGTTCGTGAATGCCCACACGCACGTCTGCCTCTCCTTCCTCGAGGGGAAGGCGCCGTACAACGGGGACTTCGCCGCCTGGCTGCAGACCGTGCTGCAGGCGTACCTCGAGTGGACCGAGGAGGACCACGCCAACTCGTTGTCCAGCGGGCTCCGGCAGGCCATCTGCCACGGCACGGCGGCCGTAGGCGACATCATCAACGACTGGTCGGCGCGACCCGCCTATCGGGATGCCGCGATCGGCGGCGTGCTGTTCCTGCAGGTCACCGGCTTCAACCCCGTGGTCTCGGACGTGTGGATGCACAACCTCCACCAGGTCTTCGACGTGCCGGGTGCTCGCGATGTGTTCGGCAACATCCGCCTGGGCATTTCGCCCCACGCGCCCTACACCACCAGCGCGGCGCTCTATCGGGGCTGTTTCGAGCTGGCGGAGAAGCACGATCTACTGGTGATGACCCATCTGGCGGAGACGCCCGAGGAAGAGCACTTCCTCCGGACGGGCACCGGCATCTACCGGCGGATGCTGCGAGAACGCGGGACGTGGGTCGCGAAGTGGAAGCCGCCCGACCTCTCCCCCGTCGAGTACATGGACGCCGAGGGCCTGCTGGGCCCTCGGGGCATCTACGCCCACGTGAACTACCCCGGCGACCGCGACCTGGACATTCTCGCCCGTCGAGGGGCGAACGTGGTGTACTGCCCCAAGAGCCACGCGTACTTCCGTCACCCGCCACATCGCATGGATGAGATGATCCAGGGCGGGATTCGCGTGGCCCTGGGCACCGACGGGCTCTCCAGCAACGACTCGCTGTCGATGCTGGAGGAGGTGAAGCTGGTGCGGCGGCGCTTCCCCCGTCTTCCGGCGAAAACGATCTTCGAGACCGGCACGATCCGGGGCGCCGAAGTCCTGCGCGCGGCCGACCAGTACGGTACACTGGAGCCTGACCGCAAGGCCTCCTTCGTCGTCGTGGACCCCGGCGAGCCGCCCGACCCTGAGCGCGTCTTCGACCAGCTGCTGGCTCCCGCGTCCCGCATCGTCGGCGTGGTCGCCTGGGGTCGCGCCATCGTCTGAGCGGCGGTTCGCAGTTCGCAGCCTGCGGAGCGCCATCCTCAGCCGGTCAGGCGGCGTCGGCACTCGTCAAGCATCTCCTGCGTGCGGCTGGCGCCCACGCGGGTTACGCCCAGGGCCCGCATCTCCAGCAAGCCGTCCAGTGTCCTCACCCCGCCGGCGGCCTTGACCTGGACGTGCGCCGGGGAGTGTGCCCTCATCAGTCGCACGTCCTCGACCGTCGCGCCCCCGGCACCGTAGCCGGTGGAGGTCTTCACCCAATCGGCGCCGAGCTCGCCGCAGATCTCACAGAGCCTGATCTTCTGCTCATCGGTGAGGTAGCAGTTCTCGAAGATCACCTTCGCCTTCTGTCCGGCCTCGTGTGCCGCGCCCACAACCGCTGCGATGTCGGCTCGCACATGGTCCCAGTTCCCGCTCAGCGCCTGGCTGATGTTGATGACCATGTCCAGCTCCTCGCCGCCGTCCTCCAGCGCCTGGCGAGCCTCGGCGAGCTTCACCGCCGTGGTGTGGCCGCCGTGCGGGAAGCCGACGGTAGTGCTCGCCTTCACCCCCGTCC
>VGFB01001386.1 GCA_016869015.1 Armatimonadota bacterium | reverse complement strand
GCCGATGCGGCGGTTCGGGGAGCCCGAGGACCTGCTGGGCGCGATCCTCTGGCTCCTGTCGCCGGCGTCGTCTTTCGTGACCGGCGTCGTCGTCCCGATCGACGGCGGCTTCCAGGCTTTTTCGGGCGTATAGCGTGAGGAGGATCCGGCATGGCGATCGGCAAGGGTTTTGAAGACCGCTACCTGACCGAGGCGGAGGCGGGCGAGGTTCTGGACGCAGGGCTGGCGCCGGCCAGCCTCGACGGGAAACGCGTGATCGTGATCATCCCTGACGGCACGCGCACGGCGCCGCTCCCCCTCATGTTCCGCCTGCTGGCGGATCGGCTGGGCAAACGCGCGCGGGCGCTGGACTTCCTCGTCGCGCTCGGCACGCACATGCCCATGAGCGACGAGGCGATCTGCGCGCTGGTGGGCATCACGGCCGAGGAGCGCGCGGGACGCTTCGGGCACATCCGGATTTTCAATCACCGCTGGGACCTGCCGGAGGAGCTGGTCTCCATCGGCACCATCCCCGCGGATGAGATCGAGGAGATCACGGGCGGCCTGATGCGCGAGGCCGTGAACGTGCGGTTGAACCGCCTCGTGCTCGATTACGACCAGATCATCGTCTGCGGCCCGACTTTTCCGCACGAGGTGGTCGGCTTCTCGGGAGGGAACAAGTACTTTTTCCCGGGCATCGCGGGCGCCGAGGTCATCAACTTCTCGCACTGGCTCGGCGCCGTGATCACCAGCTACAAGGTGATCGGCACGAAGCACACGCCCGTGCGCCGCGTGATAGACCGGGCCGCCGGCTTCATCGACCGTCCCAAACTTTGCTTCAGCATGGTGGTCAAGGGGGAGTCGCTCGCCGGGCTCTACGCCGGCACGCCCGAGGAAGCCTACGAGGCGGCCGCCGATCTCTCGGCCCGGCTGCACATCCTGTACGTCGACAGGCCCTACCGTCGGGTTCTGTCGGTCATGCCCCGCATGTACGACGACATCTGGACGGCGGCCAAGGGGATGTACAAGCTGGAGCCTGCCGTCGCGGACGGAGGCGAGGTCGTCATTTACGCGCCCCACATCGACGAGATCAGCTACGCGCACGGCCGGTTGCTCGACGAGATCGGCTACCACGTGCGCGACTACTTCCTGAAGCAGTGGGAAAAGTTCTCGCACTATCCCGGCGGCGTGCTCGCCCACAGCACGCATTTGAAGGGGATAGGGAGCTACGACGCCGCGAGCGGCGTCGAGAAGCCGCGCATCCGCGTGACCCTCGCCACACGGATCCCGGAGGAGCGGTGCCTGCGCGTGAACCTCGGTTACATGGACCCGGTGTCGGTCCGGTTCGAGGATTGGAAGGGGAGGGAAGCGGAGGGCGTGCTCTTCGTCCCCAAGGCCGGGGAGATGCTCTATCGCCTCCGGCATGAGGCCCTTGGATCGTGAGGGCTCCGATGAGCGCCGGTGGTCTCCGATGACGGAAGGCGGCGAATCGCGCATGCGGCCGGCCGACTGCGCCATTGTCCTCTCGCCGTCGGACAACGTCGCCGTCGCGCGCCGGGACCTCCCCCGCGGCGCCGCGATCGAAACGCCGTCGGGGCCGGTGACGCTTCGCGAGGCGATCCCCGTCGGCCACAAGATCGCCATCGCCGCGCTCGAGGCC
>VGFB01001385.1 GCA_016869015.1 Armatimonadota bacterium | reverse complement strand
CGACGGCCGCGCCGTCTGCCTGTCGGACACGCCGGCCGTGCGCGAGGGCCGGCTGTACGTGCCGGTGAAGGACGTGGCGGCGCAGCTGCTGGGCGTCGGCACGGATGCCGCCGTGGCACGGATCTGCCGGGCCATCGCCGAGTAGCGCGCGCCGACAGGCAACTCGTCGAAGCAGGCTCCGCCCGCCGCGGTTCGTGGCGGGCGGGTTCGTTACCGACCATTGGAGGCGAGCGATGCGAGCCGCTGCGGGCGTGCTCGGCACGCTGTTGTTGGCGGGCGCGGGTGCCGGGCAGATGGTGGACCCGGCCATCGACGGGCTGGTGGGGCCGTTCAGCTACCTGGCGAAGCCGTCCGGGATGATCGGCGGCGTGGGGGCCGGACGGGGCACGCAGGTAACCTGGGACGGCGCGCTGCACACGGGCGAGGCCGAGCTGTGCCTCGTGACGGGCGATCCGCCGCGCCCGGTGGCCGTCCGGCTGAAGCGCTTCGGCGGCGGGGCCACGCCGCTGCTTCACTACTCGTGGATGGAAGGCGACGTGAAGCTCGGTGTGTCTGCGTTTGCGGGCGCGCCGGGGCAGGACGCTCCGCCCGCCAACTTCGTGCGCCTGCAGGTGACGCGCCTGGGCGATGAGGGGCACCCGGCGTCGATCGGCTTGGCGCTACGGCACTCGGGCGGGCACGAGCGCATTCCCTCGCGGATGGCGCTCAACCCCGACAGCCGGTACGCCTTCGACCGTGGGTGCGCGCTGGTTGATGATCGCGCGGTGTGCGTGCTACCGAGCCTGCCGCCCACTCGCCGGTACGCGGTCGCGGGTGTGCCGTACACGAAGCCGTTCACCGGCTCCGAGCACGGCGTGGGGCCCGCGACGGCGGTGCTCCTGGCGCTGTGGGACCTCGGCGCCCGCCAGGCCCTCACGATCGACCTCAAGATGCCCTGGACGCCCCTGCCGCCGGAGGCGCACCAGGCTTTGCAGGCCCTCAGACAGGCCGATCACGACCGGCAGGCCGAGGAGATCGCTCAGGCGTGGGCGGACGAGCTCCTGCGCGGGATGCGCGTGTTCCTGCCGGAGAGCAAGCCGCTGGAGACCTACCGCGCCAGCCTCGCGTATCTCCTGATGGGCGCCGAGATCCCCGAGACCGGCCCGGCTCGCCTGCACGACCTGCTGCGCGGGGGGGCGCTGCCGCTGGAGGACGCCGCTCCGGTCGCGCAGGCGCTCGACTTGTCGGGGCGACCGGACCTCGCGCGGGGGATCATGGAGGGCTGGTTGGGGGGGCCGCCTACCACGCTGCCCGGCGAGGCGCTCTCCGCGCTCATCCACCATGCCTGGCTGACGGGCGACCGCCCCTGGGCCGAAGCGCGGTATGAGGTGCTCCGCGCCGCAGCGGACGCGCTCGCGGCCGGGCTGGACGCTGGAAGCGTCCCTCCCGGTGGGCGGGAGTGGCTCGCGGCCGCCGAGGCGCTGGGAGCGATGGGCGAGCTGGCGGCGCTTGTGGGGCGGTCGGAGGACGCCGTGCTCTACCGGTCCCGCTCCGCCGAGGCCCTCGTCGTGGCGGAACGGGCGCTGGATGGCGCGCCCCTCCCGGTCGACGCGCTCGCGGCCGCGCTGGCGCTGAACCGGGGCCTGCCCGACTCCCCGGA
>VGFB01001384.1 GCA_016869015.1 Armatimonadota bacterium | reverse complement strand
GCAGGTCGTCGAGATCCCGACGGCTACGGTCCGTGTCCGCGCCCCACTGCGTCTCGCCGAGCAGCCTGTGGACCTCGGCGAGGGCTTGCGGGACGGCGTCGCCGGCCAACTGATCGATGGCCAGCGCCCCCAAGCTCGCCAGCAGCGCACTGAGGCGCGCGGCTTCGTCGCTGTCTCCCGCGAGGGCCGAGCGCCCGAGCTCCGGCTCGAAGTCGCCGCGAGGCACCAGGTTGCGGTCCGGCTCGTCGGCCAAGGCAACGCGGACGTCATCGAACCAGACCCGACCTGTGTGCGCGCCACGGAAGAGGAGATAGACGTTGATGTTGCGGATGGCCTTCGCGGGCTCGATGGTGCGCTCGCCGAACTGCCAGTCGTGCGTCCCCGGCTCGAAGTCGACGGTCTGGCCGTAGAGGGCCGTCCCATCCGTGTAGTAGCAGTCCACGTACAGGGCGTAGTCGCGGTCCTTGGCGCCGATCACGTTCTCGGCCTTACTCCAAGCTGAGACGAGCAGCTTGCGGGGCCGGTCGTGCTGCACGTCGAGGGTCAGGTTCGCGCCCGCCGAAGGACCAGCCTGGTCCTTCTCGGCGAGCAGGCACAAGCCGCCCTGGCGGCCCGGCGTGGCGAGCTTGGCGCCCCGGTCGCCATAGGCGCCCCATGGCGACAGCGAGTCGCCGACTGCGCGCGTGGCGGCGAGGTACTGCTCGCGGCGCCGAATCACGTCGCTTGCCCGCAGCAGACACGCCTGGGCCTGGGCCTCGGGGGACCCGAGCGCCCAGACCTGGAGGTCTTCGCCGGTCATCTCGGTCGCGAGGGCCTCAGCGGAGCGCTCGATGCGGCCGGTCAGCAGCTCCACCGCGAGTTCGCCCTCGGCGGCGGCCTCCGGACGGACGGTGACGCGCTGGGGCTGCGGGAGGTCGGCCGCTGGGTCGGTCGAGAGGGTCAAGTAGCGCACCGATCGTTCCGGCGCGCCGAAGGACTCGACGAAGGCAGCGCCTTCCTGCACGGTGGCAGCGGGCAGAGGCTGCCAACCGGCGGTGATCAGCTCGACGGCGAGGGGCATGTACCAGCGGAACAGCGGACGGTCGCGGTCGAACCACTCGGGGTGCTCCCAGTAACTGGAGCCCGGATGGTCGCCCGAGGGGCTGATGTCGAAGAAGCCGAAGAGGATGCCGTAGGCGACGCAGCGGCGCATGTAGGTCTCGATCTGCGCCGGCGAGACCTGGGCGAAGTCCGCCTTCACCAGCGTGCAGAAGGGCTTGCTGCCCAGCAGCGCGCGGATGAGGCGCGACTGGTCGCGCTGCAAGTAGAGGCTCATCTCCCCGCCGGGGACGTCGATGTACGGGCCGGCGAAGGTGAATGAGACGAGGCTGCTGTCGTTCAGCATCGTCATCTTGCCCGTGCCTGCCAGCCTCTCGTGGATGTCCCGCGCCCACTCGATGGAGCTCCAGAGGTTGTAGTTCACCGGCCGGTTCAGGTTGCCGTCCCACAGCAGGAGGTGGTCGGCAGCGCGCAGATGCTCGGGCGCGTAGTCGAGGCCGGCGGCGATGCCGTCGTAGTAGCAGCCGTCGATTCCCTCGGGGTATGCGCCCTGCGTGACGCGCGCGATCAGCCGATCCGCCATCGCCTTGCCATAGGGCAG
>VGFB01001383.1 GCA_016869015.1 Armatimonadota bacterium | reverse complement strand
CGGTTGTTGCGAAGGTCGTGTCCCGTCGCTATCGGAACCCACCATGGATGGCCGTCAGCTGAGCCGATCGCTCAACGACGCGTTTGCCGCCTGGCTCGAAGGGCCCGAAGCCCATACGCTGCACCACTCGTTGAAGGGCTCCTGTGAGGTCCTCAGCCGGTTCTCCTCGCTGCAGGAAGCCGTCAGCTTTCTCCGCGACGGGGCCAGTGGTGACTACCAAACCAAAGACGCGCTGCTGCGAGCGTTCGTGGGGGCTTATCGGATGGACGGGAACCCTCACCGGCCGGCGCTCCTGTTGCTGGGCGCCCTCCAGCCGGGATTGAGCCACCTCTTCCACCAGCACGCCGGGCGCTGGCCGGGCCTGGATGACGATGAGCTTTGGGCTCAGATCACAACGTCCTTCCTGGAGGTCGCCGTCTCATACCCTCTCGCCCGGCGCCCGCACCGGGTGGCGAAGAACCTCCTGCTCGACACCCTGCGTCGCACGTTGCGCTGGCTGCGCGCCCATCACGGTCCGCCCAAGATGCATCGGATCCCCCGAGCGGACGACAAGGCATCGCTTGAGATGATCGAAGCCATGCCCTACCTCCAGGCGCTGGTTCGGCTCGGCGTACTGGGCGGTGAGGACGCCGCAGTCCTGCTCGCCACGCGGATAGTGGGAGAGCGGCTGCCGGCCCTGGCCCGTAGGCGCGGGGTCGGCTACGAGGCGCTGCGCAAGCGCCGGCAGCGGGCAGAGCAGGCGATCTGGCAGCACCTGCAGGCGGCGGTCCACCGGATCGCGCAGCGCGACAGGCTGGCCCCGGATTCGGTGTCGCTGGCCGAGGCCTTGGAAGAGGTGATGCGTGATGTCCCACGCACAGGGGGAAGCTGACATATCGGGGTGAGATGGGACCTGACAGAGACCGTACCGGTGGCATCAGGGCAGCTCTGCCATTTCCAGAGACCTGCGAGGAGGACGCTTCATGAGGGTTGCAATCGCACTCGCGTTGATCCTGGCACTGGTCGCACCGCTGGCGTTTGCAGGAGCACCGGCCACCGTCACAGTGGTCGTCAAGCAGCCTCCGCAGCGCGTCGTGCTGAAGCTGGTACCGGACTACGCCCTCGTGCTGGCCTTCGACCGGCCGATCGGCACGGTGGGCATCGGTGACGATACCCTGGTGGCAACGGCGGTCCGCGAGACGGATCTGATCATGAAGGCCCTGCGCTCGTCTGGGCGCACCAACCTCCTGGTGTGGGCGGGCGACGTCCGGACGGTGTGGGAGATCGTCGTCAACCGCGCTGAACGCACCGCTGACATCGTCCAGGTGATCACGCAGCAGCCGACCCCGCCATCCCCGCCTCCGGCCGCCCCGCCCCAGGAGTCCTCCACGCGTTTCCCCGCTGGTGACTCGTCGTCGTGGCCTGTCCCCGAAAGGCTCAACGCCGGCACCGCTGCTGTAGCTCCGACTGCACAGCCGATCTTTCGAGAGGACGGAGGGGTTGCTGGGCAACCATTCAGCCTACCTCTCGCGGAACCGTTCCCCCCTTGGAGGTCCATATCCGACACGCTTTCCATCTGCTGTGCTCCTGCGAGTTCCCCTGCTGAACGGCCCGTCCCACACTCTGACCCAGCAGGTGCCGCTACTTGGCTTGATGCCAGG
>VGFB01001382.1 GCA_016869015.1 Armatimonadota bacterium | reverse complement strand
CGGGCTGACGGCGCAGCGCGTGCTGCTGCCTGACGAGGACGAGGAAGAGCTGGTCCGCTTCGTTGAGCGGATGCGGGACCACTTCCAGCCGGTCGGCGAGGTGGAGGTCCTGCTCGTGGAGCGCGTGATCGCGGCAGCCTGGCGGTTGCGCCGGGCGTACCGTGTCGAGGCCGACGTGTTCGCAACGCGGTTCTACGACATCCCCGCCGACCGCGCCAGAAGGAGGCCGACAAGTACCAGAAGGGCACGTATGACGCTCTGATGGACAGCAACCACGTGGTCACCGATGCCGCCCGTCGCGAGGAGGCCCTTGGTAGGGCGAGCGACGGCAGGGCGCGGAGAGATGCCGAGGAGACGACCCTGGGCAGCGCACTTGTCCGCGACGCGGCGAGCGCCAATGCGTTCTCGAAGCTGTCGCGCTACGAGGCCGGCCTCGAACGCAGCATGTACCGGGCACTGCGGGAGCTGGAGCGGCTTCAGGGGTCCCGGCGCGCGCCGAGTAACAGCCGACCGACGGCGCCGGCGTGAACCCGTCCGTCTCTGCGCTCGACGGCGGAATGGCCTTGTTTCGCAGGAATGCGGGGGGGTACGCGGTCTGGCGGAGCGGGGCAAGTGCAAGGAGGTAACACAACGCCGATGGCATGGGAGACCCGCAAGCGCGGCGGTCGGCACTACACCCGCAGCCGCAAGATCGGCGGGCGCGTCGTGCGGGAGTACGTGGGCACAGGACCGGTCGCTGAGATTGCGGCGCGGACGGATGCTCGGGACCGCACGTACGGGAGGGCACAAGTAGCGCAAGCGCGGGCCGAACGACAACGTCTGGAGTCAGCAGACGACTGGGCCAGCCAGCTCGACGCAGCCGCAACCACGATGGCCAGAGCGGCGCTGGTGGCAGCCGGCTACCGCCAGCACCACCGGGGCGAATGGAGGCGAAGGCGCCATGGGAAGCAAGTCGCGGGAGCCGAGGAAGGGCGTCGAGGAAGTGAGCGCGCTCATCCAGCGGGCGCAGGAGGGCGATGACACCGCATACGCCGAGCTCGCCGAGTGCGTGGGAGACAACTCGCCGTTCTGGAGCCGCACTGGGGACCTCGTCCGGCGCGTCCATATCGACGAGGAGACCATCGAGTGGGTCGTGGAGGCGCTGAAGGCGAGCCACGCCGACAAGAAGGAGCACCACGAGGAGCAAGTCGCCCGGCTTGAGGGCGAACTCAAGCGCCTCCGTGCGCGCATGGACGCTGTCTACGAGGACAAGCTCGATAGACGGATCGGGGAGGACTTCTGGGAGCGCAAGCGGCGGGAGTACCAGGCCCGCCAGGCCGAGATCATGCGATCCCTGGAGCAGCACCAGACGGCCAACACCTTCTACTTCGACGCGGGGGTGAGGGTCCTGCGGCTGGCCCAGAAGGCCTACGAACTCTGGCTCGCCCAGCCTCAAACCGAGAAGCGCAGGCTGCTGGATGTGCCGCTGTCAAACTGCACCTTCGATGGCGAAAACCTCGACGCCACATACAGAAAACCCTTCTGCTGGCTAGCAGAAGGGTCGCTGCGTTCTATATGGCGGGCCCGACGGGACTTGAACCCGCGACTTCCAGCTTGACAGGCTGGCACTCTGAACCGACTGAGCTACGGGCCCGCACTTG
>VGFB01001381.1 GCA_016869015.1 Armatimonadota bacterium | reverse complement strand
ATCTGGGACCGGGACCCGCCGCCGCCGCCGCCTCCGCCGGATGTGGATCCGCCCCCGCCTCCGCCTCCTGGAGGCATGGGCCCGCTGAATCTGATCTGGGATCCGGACCCGCCTCCGCCGCCTCCGCCGCCGGATGTGGATCCGCCTCCGCCCCCGCCGCCGGGGCCGTAGCAGTCAGCCATCCCATCCCGCCGACCCCACACCGCCGCCCGTCCCGGGGCGCATGTGGGGTCGGCTGGTTCGGGTCGTGCAGATGCCTCCTGACGGCCTCTCCCCAGATGACAGGACTGTTTACAGAGGATTTACGCGGCCCGGCCCCACGACGGGAGGTCGTGGGGTAAACGGAGGGTAATTGGTGCCTTTGGGGAGGCCCACCGTCCGGTGCGTCTCTCCGACGATGGGATATCCCGAAGCCCGCGGAGCGTTCTAGGAATCGCAGATTGGGGAGCGAGGCGGATGCCCGAGTCAGGCGCGATCACACTGTGCGGAAGGGAGGTGCGGTTGCGTGGGGCTACGGCCGCCTGTGGACCCGGTGCGGAAGCCCCAAGCGACGCGACCCCGTGCCATGAGTAACCCTTCGCCGCTCGAGAATCTCTCAATGCTTCTTGGGATCAGCGCCGATTCCACCGGTATCTTGGCCGCTGCGCTGCATGGCAAGGAGGAGCTGCCAGACGACCTGCAGCAGGCGCTCGTGGAGTTCTACCAGGAGTGGTGCAGCAACAGGGAGCTACCTGACATTGAGCAATACGTCGACAAGTACGGTGCGGGACACACCCCGCAAGAGCGCCAGCTTCTCCGCATGATGCTGGAGACCGAAGCTGAGTTCTGTCGCATCTCCGCGGACGGCGCGTACGACGGCAGCGCACCCAAGGCCCTTGTCGACCGCAAACGGGCATTCGTAGCTCGCTACGGCACCTGAACTCGAAACGTGTCAGAGGGCTCCGCGGCGAAGGACGTCGATCGGACCGTTTGCGCCTCGGATGGCGTTGCTGGGGGGAGAAACACTGCCAGCGCCAAACCCATCGCTCCGCGGGCCCAGACTGAGTCTCTCCTCGTACTTCGCGGCCCGGTACCTTGCGGCGCTACCCGCCTTTAGCCGGCTCAGTTCTGCCGCTCGCGCCCACCGGATTGCCGAACTCCTCGACGTCTCTGCGGCGGTAGTGATCTGGGCTCTGACGGGTACGCTGGCGGAGTACTCCCAGCAACTCGACGATTGCCGGGCCGACGGCAGGATTCCACGACCGAGCGTGGCGGCGGAGAGGCTCGACCTGCTCATCTGCGAAGCGTTCCGTGTGCCGGGAGCGGGTAACGCCTTCGACGCGTACATCTGTGTCCTGAGCCTGGCCAACGCCGGGCTCGCTCTGCCCGACATTGCCACGCACATCGGGGTGCCCCCCAAGGTCGTCGAGGGCATGTGGTGGGTGGCCCATGCCTGTCTGACCGTCTACCGACGCTCACCCCAATGGAAGGCCCTGGAGGCCGAGCTGGCCCACCTTGCCGGTCCGTGGCGCAGGCGAGCGCGGATCGCCCTTCTCATCGCAGGAGGGCTGGCCGTGGCGGCGGCGCTGATGTGGCTGGCATGGTCGTGGATCACTTCGCTGCGCGCCTTCTTTTTGTTCATGATGCGGCGACCACCGAGAGA
>VGFB01001380.1 GCA_016869015.1 Armatimonadota bacterium | reverse complement strand
CGGCCCAATGTGGGCAAGTCCTCGCTCATCAACGCCCTCCTCGGCGAGGAGCGCGTGATCGTCAGCGACATCCCCGGCACGACGCGCGAGGCGATCGACGTGCCGGTGTCCGTCGACGGCCAGGACTACCTCCTCGTGGACACGGCCGGGCTGCGGCGCAAGTCCCGCAGCAAGGAGGCCGTCGAGTTCTACTCCACGCTCCGCTCGGCCAAGGCCATCGAGCGCGCGCAGGTCGTCCTGGCCATGCTCGACGCCTTCGAGGGCGTGACAATCCAGGACCAGCGCATCGCGGGGATGGCCGAGGAGGCCGGCAAGGCCACCGCCATCCTCGCCAACAAGTGGGACCTCGTGCTCGGCCGGGGCGCCGTCGCGGGCGAGAACCCCCGGTCCCCCGTCGAGCGCGGGCAGCGGTCCTTCGAGAAGAACCTCCGCCTCGACTTCGAGCGCGACGCCCGGCGGCGCCTGCCGTTCCTGGACTACGCCCGCATCCTCTACACCTCCACCACAACCGGGGAGGGCTTGGCGGAGATTCTCCCTCTAGCGGCCCAGATCGCCGGGGACTTCAGCCGTCGGATCGCCACCGGGATCCTGAACCGGGCGATCAACGATGCCGTCCTCAAACACAGCCCTCCGAGCCGCAAGGGTCGGCGGCTGCGGATCTACTACGCCACCCAGGTCTCGGTGGAGCCGCCCACCATCGTCTGCTTCGTGAACGATCCGGAGCTGATGCACTGGTCGTACCAGCGGTACCTGATCAACTTCCTGCGGCGCGAGTTCGGCTTCCAGGGCACGCCCATCCGGCTGCACGCCCGACCCCGCCGCCCTGAGGACGGCGATTGACACGAGCGCTCTGACCTTCGCGCCGGCCATCGTCCTCTGCTACCTCCTCGGGGGTATCCCGGTGGGCGTGCTGATCGCCCGCGCCCACGGGATCGACCTGCGCAAGGTCGGCAGCGGCAACATCGGCGCGACCAACCTCTTCCGCGCCCTGGGCGCGAAGTGGGGCCTGATCGGTTTCGCGCTGGACACGCTGAAGGGTCTGCTGCCCACCCTCTGCTGTGCGTGGCTGGGCCTGCACGGCTGGGCGCTTGGGGCGCCGGCCGTCGCGCTGGTCGTCGGTCACTGTTACTCCCCGTACCTGCGCTTCGCCGGCGGCAAGGGCGTGGCCACCAGCCTCGGCGTCGCCCTCGCTCTGTTCTGGCCCGCCGGGCTGATCCCGTTCCTGCTCTGGATCGGCGTGACGGCGGTCTCCCGATATGTGTCGCTGGGATCGGTCGTCGCGCTGCCGACGGCGCCGGTGATTGCGGCGCTGCTGGGTGCGTCCGGGCCGGAAGTCGCGGCCATGGCCGTCGCGGCCGTGCTGTGCGTGGTGCGCCACGCCGAGAACCTGGAGCGCCTCGTGCAGGGAACGGAGAATCGCCTGGGCCGCCGCAAGGCACCCCCATCAGAGGAGGACACTCAGCCGTGACCCGCACCGATGTCAGCCCCGTGGCGATCGTGGGCGCCGGCGGATGGGGCACTGCCCTGGCCTGTCTCGCGGGGGAGAAGACCGCGACGCGCTTGTGGGCGCTCGAGCCGGAGGTGGCCGACGAGGTCAACGCTCTGCGCACCAACAGCCGCTACTGCCCCGGCGCGACCCTGCCG
>VGFB01001379.1 GCA_016869015.1 Armatimonadota bacterium | reverse complement strand
TGCCTGCAGCAACAGGCCCTCGGCCTCGCGGACGTAGCCGTGATGAACCGCGAGGAGGCCGCGTTCATCTCGGAGCACGCCGACCTCTCGCAGGCCGTCGCCTCGATCGAGGCCCTCGGCCCGAGCCTCATCGCCGTTACGGGTGGGGAAGAGGGGACGCTTGTCTCGGCCGACGGCGTGCTGACGCGCCTACCGGCCCGGCGGGTCGAGGTCCTCTACGACGTAGGCGCCGGGGATGTGTTCCACGCGGGCCTGCTGGCCGGGCTCATCTTGGGCAAGCCGCCCGTCGAGGCCGCGCGCTTCGGCTCCGACGCCGCGGCCCTGTGGATCAGCCGCCCCAACGACCTCGCCGCGCTGCCGACGCGGGAGGAGGTCGAGAGTCCCCCGCGTCAGTGACGGGCACCGGTTCGCGCTGACCTCCGGCGGAAATGGGTGCCCGGCACTGATCGCGAGAGCCGCTGCCGCGGACTCCTGCTCAGTCCAGCCCGGCTTCGCGTCTGGCCCACTCATGCAGGTCAGGGGTAACTTGCGCCCTTGCCTTCTCGATGAGTAGACGCTCGATGTGCCGGTCTGGATCGTGCCACGTACGGCCGCCCTCCAGGTCCTCGCGAACTGCGCCTCGCACGATTCGAAGCCCGGGGCCGCCAAGCGGCCGCACCAGGAGGCCCCGGTAGCCGAGGCCCTCGTAGACCGCCGGCGACGGGTCGGACGCCGCGAGGCCCTGGAGCAGGGCCGCGAGTTCCTCGCTCTCTGCGTGCGTGAGCGTCCACGCGGGATTCGGGCGACCACTGAATACGTCCAGCTCCACCCTCCACCCACCGCGGTCCGTCTCGACCTCTCCGGTTTCACCGGATGCGGCGCTGTTGTGTCTTGCAGCCATAGAGATAGCCGCAGAAGTCCGTATAGGGTGCCCGGGCGCAGGTCTCCGGGCTGTTGATGACGTTGCCGGCGTTGTCGGTGTTCTTCGCAGGCGTCGAACCAGGTTTGTGTCCCCAGAAGCCCTCGGAGTGCACACGATACCAGTGGTAGTCAACGCCGGGGGCCACGACAAGGGCCATCAGGTAGCGCGGCGCTTCGGCGTCCGGAAAGCAGTCGTAGCGCCGGTGGCACCCATCGGCCAGGGCGCCTCGGGTGACCTCGCCGCAGGCCATCGACTGGCACTGGCTCCCCGCACCCTTTCCGGGTTGCGCGAAGGTGTCGGTGCGCCAGTTGGAGGCGTAGTTGTAGCAGTTGTTGTAGGGCCTTACGGCGGGGTCATTCCAGAAACCGGGGTTGAAGGGCGAGAGTTCGATCGAGCACGCCTTGTCGGCGCTCACCGTCGAGGCCGGCGCGTCCCCGCCCACGAAGTCCTCCTTGGGGAGATCGGGCACCACCAGAGATCGAGAGGCCATCCACTCAAGCAGGAGCGCGACTGTGGCTGTGTCCGCCGCCGGCTCCTTCAGGTCGAAGGCCAGCGGCGCCTTGTCCAGCCCCGCCACCAGCCTCTCGGCCACCGCACACGCCTCCGCCTCGGCGGTCGTCACCCCGCCCGCGATGCGGAACACGCTTGGCAGCGTATGCGGCGGCGTCACCTCGTCGCTCAGCCATTCCAGGACGACCCCCCGGAAGCCAAGTCCACCATACCCGGCGTCCGGTGCCGTCACCA
>VGFB01001378.1 GCA_016869015.1 Armatimonadota bacterium | reverse complement strand
CCGCTCCTGCGGCCCCTTTGCGCTGCGTGCGGCGTCCTTGCGGGCGTCGCCTCGCTCGTCGGCGTTGGTTACGGCCTTGGGCTGAGTGTTCCCCGCGCGCCAGACTGCGGCATGTGGTTCACCGTTGTCGGGTTGCTGGCCGTGATCGCCCTCCTCGTCGGCTGGGCCGACAGGCCGCAAAACCGCCTCCGCTATCCCGCCGTCGTGGGCTGGGTGGCCGTGCTGTCGCCCGCTGTCGCGCTGGCCTTCGCAGTGTGCTACTTCGGCTGGCATGAAGGGACCTTGGGCCCCTTCTTCCACCCAAAGTCGGCCGACCCAGCCCTTGGCTTCGGCACCTATGTGTACTTCAGCATGGTGCTCGGCGGAGCCGTGGGTTTTGGGGAGTATTTCCCAGCCCACGGTCTCCCTCGTCTCGCCGTATGCCTCCACATGGGGGTCCAGTGGCTCGTTCTCAGCACAGCGGCGTGGGTTGCGCTCACGCCCCCCGAGTGGGAGAAGACGCAGGGCGGCCCTACGAATGGTGGGCGGTTCGGCGAAGAGATGCCCCCCCCACAGCCCGAGGACCCGGGCACGCTCTGATCCCCGTCGTGGCGCGGAACCTCAGCGCCAACCGGCAGTTGTGACCGCCTCTGTGCCGGACGGACGCCAGACTCCCCGAATTGGCAGGCATGGGGCACACCGTGCCTACTCGCCGACGTCGGCCGGAGGCTCGGGGGCGGGGCGCAGGGGGAGGCTGCCGAGGAGCTCGGCCATGCCGGGGAGCTGGTTCATGATGGCGGCCACGCTTTGGGTCAGGCGCTCGAGGCCGGCCGTGTCCCCCTCCCCGGTGCTGACGACCGCGATGCGGTCCACGTTCTCCAGCGGGCGAGAGACCGCCGCCGCGATCTGGGGCATGTGCTCGATGAGGATCTGGGCGATCGCCCAGGAGGTGTACTGCTCCCAGGCGGCGGCCTTGTGGGCCATGCCGTCCGCCTCAGCGACCAGTCGGGCCCGCAGGCCCGCGGCCTCCGCCAGCGCCTTGTGCCGGATGACCTCCGCTTCCGCCAGGCCCCGCGCGCGGATGGCATCGGCCTCCGCCAGTCCGCGCGCCCGGATCGCCTCAGCCTCCGCTTCCGCCTCCAGACGGCTGCGGTAGCGGTCCCCCTCGGCCAGGGTCTCCGTGCGGTAGCGCTCGGCCTCCGCCGGACGATGCACGGAGTGCACGAGCTCGTGGGTCTTGCGCTCGATCTCGAGCGTCTCGACCTCGATGCGGGCCTCGCGCTCCACACGAGCCACGCCCACGCGCTCGCGCACGAGGAGCTGCTCGGTGCGCGCGACCTGCAGGTCGTAGGCCAGATCCCGGCGGGCCTCGGCGCCGGCCACATCCGCGGCGTGTCCGAGGGCCGCAACCTCCAGGCCGCGCTCGGCGTCGGCGATCGCCAGGGCGGCCGCAATCTCGGGCAGCCGCATCTCGGCATAGCCGAGGTCTGAGGTAAGGCGGTCGATGTCTGCCGAGTGACCCGACAGCTCAGGCATCGCAGGGGCCTCCGGAGGGTCCGGCGTTCGCCGGTTGCCGCTGCTTCCTCCACCAGCGGCGCCAGGCCTTCCGCGCTTGTCGAGCTGCCGCTGGGGCGGAGGGCGCGGGCAGGGGCCGTGCCCCGGGGGCC
>VGFB01001377.1 GCA_016869015.1 Armatimonadota bacterium | reverse complement strand
CGTACTCCCCCTCGTACCCACAGCGGCCCCACTGACGGTGGTAGATGCTGCGCAAGTGCCAGCCCCCCACGAGGCCGAAGAGCGCCTCCAGCAGCGCCCAGTCTGACCACCGGGTATCGCGTGCCGTCACCGGACGGGGGGCCCAGAAGTCGTCGTGGAAGGCGGCGTCCGGGAAGCGCTCCATGGTCCCGGTGGCCTGCCAACCGACGAAGCCTGCGGAGGCGTAGATGTGGTAGGGCGCGCTGTCGTAGCCGGTGTGCAGGTAGGCCGCCCGGCCGCCGCGGGCGTCGAAGTCGGCCGCGTAGGCGTGGATGATCGCCGAGCAGATGCCCAGCCGTCGGCGCTCCGGCGGGGTGAAGACGTGCTGCAGGATGCCCACCGGCCGGTCGAGGGCCTCGATGCTGCTGGCGTTGCCGACGACCTCCTCGCCCACCACGCCGATGTAGAAGTGTTGGCTGAGGCCCTCGAGGTCCGCCCGCAGGTTCTCCTCCATCGGGGTCTGCCACGGCTGGCCCTTGTGGTGCAGCAGCGCGAGGATGCGCTCGCGGTACTCCTCATCGGGCGCGGTGACTCGCAGGATGTCCAGCGTCTCGCCCGTCTTCAGCGGCACCGATCGCAAGTGGGTCCTCAAGCGCGCGCTCCTTCGCCCGTCGCTGGCCGTGCCCCGTGTCTGCGCCCGCCATTCCTCCCTCGGGGCTCGCTCGCCTCCCAGGGGAGGTCCGTCGCCCTCTCGTGTCCAAGAGAGCGGCCGATACGCGATGGACTTCCCCGGCTTCTCACCCGAAGACTTCCTCTACTTCCTGGACGATGACCGCTTTGCGCGCGTCGAGTACATCCGCGACGTCCTGCACCCGCGGTTGCGGGACCTGGGCCTGGAGCTCGCCGAGGAGCTGGGGCGGCAGCTTGGGGTGGAGTTCCGCGCGCAGCTCCGCAGCGGAAGGTGGTGGAAGACCCCCTGGGCGACCTGGACCAGCCTGGTCCTCCCCGAGGAGAGGCACCGCAGCGACAACCGCCGGCCCCGGCTGTCGGTGTTCGTCTCCGAGGAGGAGTGCCTGGTCGGCTACATGCAGAACGTCTGGCGCCCGCGCTGGAAGACCCTCGCCAAACGGCCCGAGGGCCTGGTGCAGGCCATCGACAAGGCCGCCTCAGGCCGTCCGAAGCTGCAACTCGCCCTGGTGCACTGGGAGAAGAACGCGCAGAAGCAGTGGGAGCGCCGCACCACCGTGTGTACGACCGCCGCGGAGCTGCTCGCCCTCGCCGCCGAATGGGGGCAGGACTTCGTCCTCGTCGGGCACGTCTACCCCTTCCCCCAGCAGGTGAAGCTCCTCAGCTCACCCGCCTTCGCCGGCAAGGCCGTCGCGGCCCTCAAGAAGGCCTGGCCCGTCTACCGCTACGCCTTCGAGCAGACCGAGGGGGAGTAGACGGCGACACGTGAACAGACCCCTGGCCCGCCCACAATGGCCCAAGAAGCCCTTACCGCCGAGAAGGTGCTAGTGCGCCGTCACTCGTGATTGTCTGGATTGGTGGACGGCCCGTTCCGCACGCCCATCCGTCGCCGTCGTAGGACGGAGCGCTGCTCCGTCACCGTCGTTGTCGAGGTGGGCCCTTCGAGCGACGACGACACATCCTCACAATCACGAGTGACGG
>VGFB01001376.1 GCA_016869015.1 Armatimonadota bacterium | reverse complement strand
GAGCTTGTTGAAGCGGAACTTGCCGCAGGCCAGCGTGAGGATCAGGCAGTCCGCGGGGACCTGCTCCGCGAAGTCGGTGTAGTAGTTGCGCCCGGGCTTCGCGCCGTCGCAACCGCCGACCAGGAAGAAGTGCCGCACCGCGCCCGTCTTCACCGCGTCGATGATCGCCTCCGCGTTCGCGAGCACCGCGTGATGGCCGAAGCCGATGGTCACCGTCTCCTCGGGCACGTCCTCGGTGAAGCCGTCCATCTGCTGCGCGATCGCGATGACCTCGCTGAAGTCCCGCGTCTCACCCAGGTGCTTCACCGCGGGCCAACCGACCACGCCGCAGGTGAAGACCCGGTCCTTGTAGCTGTCCTGCGGCTTCTGCAGGCAGTTGGTGGTCATCACGATGGGGCCTGGGAAGTCCGCGAACTCCTTGCGCTGGTCCTGCCACGCGCCGCCGTAGTTACCGACCAGGTGGTTGTAGTGCTTCAGGCCCGGGTAGGCGTGCGCCGGCAGCATCTCGCCGTGCGTGTAGACGTTCACGCCCTGCCCCTCGGTCTGCTTCAGCAGCTCCTCCAGGTCCTTCAGGTCATGGCCGGACACCAGGATCGCCTTGCCCGACACCGGCGTGATGGGCACCACGGTCGGCACCGGATGGCCATACGCGCCCGTATTCGCGGTATCCAGCAACTCCATCACCTTCAGATTGACCTCGCCGCACTTCAGCGCCTGGCCCACCAGCGCGTCGACGTCGGTCGGTCGCTCCGCAAGGAAGTCCAGCGCCTCGTGGACATACGCGTAGACCTCATCGCTCTCCTGACCGAGGATCTGCGCGTGGTCCGCGTAGGCGACCAGGCCCTTGAGGCCGTACATGATGAGCTCCTGCAGCCCCGTCACGTCCACGCCCAGCGACGACTGCCGCTCGGCGATCGCCACGCCCTCGCCCTGCGCCGCCAGGCCCGCCAGATCCGCCGCGGGCGTCCACGTCGCCGGGCCGCTCAGCGTCTCCGGCGTATCCCCCGCCGCGGCGGCCGCCGTCTCGTAGGCGGCCTTCGCGCGGTCCCGCAGCTCCGCCGCCTTCAGCAGATATGCCTCGAACCGCTCCGGATCGAAGTTCACGTTGGTGAGGGTCGAGAAAAGCGCCTTGAGCACGAAGACGTCGATCTCGCGATCCGTCACGCCGTACTTCCGCCCCCGGTGCGCGTACTGGCTCACCCCCTCGGTCGCGTAGACCAGAAGATCCTGAAGCGCCGCCGTCTCCGGGTTCTTCCCGCAGACCCCGAGCTTCGTACACGCCACTCCACCGGCCGTCTGTTCACACTGGTAGCAATACACTGGGTCGGTCTCTCCTTTCGGATATCGCATCAGCCTGGGGGCGCCTGGGCAGCCCTCTCAGGTCTTGTTGCCGCCTCTTCCGGGGATCAGCCCCTGCTGCACGGCGGCACAGTCCGCCGCCGCCGGACACCACTCCGCACAACCGAGGTTCAGCCTCGGATTGGCGAACTCATACCCGCACTTGCCGCACTTGCGGATCGTGTCGTTCTTGAAGAACTCCACCGGGCTCTCGCAGGCCGGACACGCCACCTCGAAGATGTCCTCCTGCGTCCAGAAGCGGAAGTCCTGGCCGGGGCACTTGAGCGCAGGCATGGGGTTCACCCCTCT
>VGFB01001375.1 GCA_016869015.1 Armatimonadota bacterium | reverse complement strand
TGGACGCCCTGGCCTCCGGCGAGGGGCGCATCGTCGCGATCCACCAGGCCAACACCGGCCCCGCCGCCGCCCGGAACGCCGCCCTGGCCCGCGCGCGGGGGGCCTGGCTGGCCTACATCGACAGCGACGACGTCTGGTTCCCGGACACCCTGGCCGCCTACGCCGCCTTCATCGACGCCCATCCCGACGCGAAATTCCTTTACGGCTACCGCCACCGGCTCAACGAGGACGGTTCGATCACCGAGCTGCCCGGGGAGTTCCAGGACGCCCCCACCGGCGTGGCGGAACTGTTCGAGCGGATGTTCCTCTCGCACCTCTGCGTGTGCTATCGGCGGGAACTGATCGACCTGGCCGGGCCCTACGACCCCGCCCTGCGGAGCTGCGAGGACTACGACCTGTACCTGCGGATCGGCCTGCACTGCCGCTTCGAGCCGCTGGGCCTCCCGACGGGCCTGCGGCGCCGCCACGGGACCAACCTCTCCCGGCAGACCGGCTACAGCCGCCTGCTCGAGGCGGAGGTGCTCCGCCGCTTTGTGGAGCGCCAGGGCGGCTCGGCCGTGCTGGACGGGCGGCGCGTGGCCTGGCGGCTGGGGAGGCTGTACTACGCGGCTGGAAGGCAATACTTCAAGGCTTGCTGTTATCGACAGGCGCTGGGAGCCTTGGCGCTCGCCCGGCGATATCGCCGCACCTTCAACGGCGCGGCGGTCGCTTTGATGGCGCGATGCCTGCTGCCCTTCGGAAGGACCGACGCAAGGGAAACCCCGCACTTGCAAGGCCGCAGTCCGTAGCCGGTAGTCAGTAGCCAGGAAGAAAAAGGGGCTACGGGCTACGAATCCTCAGTGCAGGAGGGTGGAATATTCCGCCGGCAGGTGAACGCGCCGCCCGTCGTCGTCGAAAAGGATCAGCCCCTCCAGGGGGTGGACGTCGGCGACACGCCCGACGTAGCGCTGCCCGGCGCTGTCGACGGAGACCCGCTGGTTGATCATCCCGCAGCGTCGGACCCAGCGGGTGTGGAGGTCGGCCAGGTCGCGGCGACTCACCCGCTCGACCCATTCGTCCAGGCGGCGAATGATTTCCCGGGCCACGTCGATCCGCTCCACCGACTGCCCCATCTGCTCGGCCAGCGACGTCGCCGGATGATCGACCCGTTCGGGCGGCGGGCAGGCGTTCACGTTGACGCCGACGCCCACCACGACGCACCGCCCGGGGGCCTGCTGGCGAATCTCCACGAGCACGCCGGCGGTTTTTTCCCCGTCCAGCAGCACGTCGTTGGGCCATTTCAGGCGGCAGGCGAGGGCCGGGCAGGCGGCCTCGATGCCCTCGGCGACGGCCAGCCCGCCCGCGACGGTCAGGGCGTCGTGGGCAAGCTGCCCAGCCGGGTCCGTCAGCAGGACGCTCATCAGCAGGTTCTTCCCCGGCGGGCTGAGCCACTGCCGCCCCTGGCGTCCGCGGCCGCGGCGCTGCGACTCGGCCAGCACGACCAGGCCGTCGGGGTTGCCCTGGCGGGCGGAGTCGAACGCGACGTCGTTGGTGGAGTCCACCTCGTCGAAGCAGAGCACGTCCCGGCCGACGCGCCGGGCCCCCAGCCCCCGCTCGATCAGGTGGGAGTCCAGGCGGACCGGATGCTCCAGCCTCACGCCGTGAGAGGGGGA
>VGFB01001374.1 GCA_016869015.1 Armatimonadota bacterium | reverse complement strand
AGGTTGGGAGAGCACCGCACTCGCGAGCAGCAGCAGCATCAGGAACACCTCCTGTCCTGGGGTCGCCCATTATCCTCTGCCCGACCGTCGCTGTCCAGGGGGACGCGGCAGGAGGATGTCGTGCCTCGGACGCCGAAGGACTCGGCACCAGTCGTCCCCGGCCGCCCACAACTGGGAGGTGGACCCGATGGCCGACCTGCTGGCGATTGACGGCGGCGCACCGCTCCGCACCGAGCCGTTCCCCCCCTGGCCGCACTTCCCCGAGGACGTGATCGAAGCCGCGATGCAGCCCTTGCGGGAGGGCAAGCCGAACTACTGGACGGGGCCTCGGGGCATGGAGTTCCAGCAGAAGTTCGCCGACTTCTGCGGCGCGAGGCACGGCATCGCGGTCAACAGCGGCACCAGCGCCCTGCACGTCGCGTGCGGCGCGCTGAACCTGGGGCCGGGCGATGAGGTCATCACGCCCTCGTACACCTTCATCGCCAGCGCGATGTGCGTCATCCAGCAGAACGCCGTGCCCGTCTTCGCGGACATCGACCCGGAGACGCACACGATCTCCCCGGAGGACATTCTCGCCAAGCGGACCCCGCAGACGAAGGCCATCATCGCCGTGCACATGTACGGCCACCCCTGCGAGATGGACGCGATCCTGCAGATCGCCCGCGAGCACGACCTCGCGGTGATCGAGGACTGCGCCCAGGCTCACGGCGCCGAGTACAAGGGCCGGGTCGTCGGGTCCATCGGCGACATCAACGCCTTCAGCTTCTGCCAGGACAAGATCTTCACCACCGGCGGCGAGGGCGGCATCGTGACCACCAACGACGATGCGCTCGCCGCTCGGGCGCGCACCTTCAAGGACCACGGCTTCTGGGAGGAGGAGCGCCGCGGCCTCCTCGAGATGGAATCGCTCTACCTCTACATCCACCACTCTCTCGGCTTCAACTATCGGATGACCGAGATGCAGTCGGCGATCGGGCTGAAGGAGCTCGAACGCATCCGCACCTGGAACCTCCCTCGCCGGGCGGCCAACGCCGCGGCGATCTCTGCCGAGCTCGAGGGCGTTCGCGGAGTCAACCCGCCCATCGTGAAGCCTGGGTGCACGCACGCCTGGTACAAGTACCCGATCACCCTTGACCTCGACGCGCTGACCTGCGACCGAGACCGGTTCGTGCAGGCCGTTCGCGCCGAGGGCTACCGCAGCTGCGCCATCGGCGACTGGCCCGAGAACTACCTGGAAGAGGTCTTCACCACTCACGCCGGCTACGGGCCGACCGGCTGCCCGTTCACCTGCCCGCACAACGCGCGGGTCATCGACTACGGCCAGGTGCGGTGCTCGGCCGCCGCCGAGGTCGGCCGGCGCACGCTGAAGCTGCAGGTCCACCCGACAATGGAGCCGGAGGACGCTCGCGACATCGGCCGTATCGTGCGCAAAGTCGCCGAGGCCCACGCCCGGTAGAGGCCTCCTCACCGGAGTGCCGTCTCGATGCGCCGAGGGAGGGGTTACCCATGGCAGACGACCGACGTGCGTGCCCACAGTGCGGAGAGCCGGTCTATCCCACCGACGTCCAGTGCATGTCCTGCGGCGCGAACCTGAAAGCCGCCGGTCCGCCCCAGGCCCCCGGAGCGCGCCCCCCAGCCGGGCCTCCGCGGCCG
>VGFB01001373.1 GCA_016869015.1 Armatimonadota bacterium | reverse complement strand
GCCGCAGCCGCAACGTGATCGGCGCGCGCCCTGCCGGCCCCGGGCCGGCGCGCCACGTGGTGGTCATGGCCCACATCGATTCCCCGGTCGTGAGCGACGTCTCGAACCTGGCGGCCGTCCGCCTGCTCTTCCTGGGCATGATCGCCTCCTGCCTCATGGTCGGTGTGTTCTCGTCGTACCTGGCGCTTGGAGCGGCGCCGTGGGCGTGGTGGCTGGAAGCGCCGTTCGGTGCGCTGCTCATCGGTTGCGCGGGGATCATGCTCCATCAGGCCCTCGCTTCGCCCGTTGTGGCCGGTGCCGGCGACAACGCCTCCGGGGTCGCGGCGATGCTGCAGGCCGCCCGCGAGCTCCCGGCTCTCCAGCGCTCAACCGTGTGGTTCGTGGGGGATGGGGGGGAGGAAGCGGGCCTGCTGGGCGCCCTGCGTTTCGTCGATCGACAGGGCCTCCCGAGCGAGAGCACGTGGTTCATCAATGTGGACATGGTCTCGGCGGGCTCGCTGCGCGCGAGCGCTGAGGAGGGGATGCTCTTCCGCTACCCGTGTGACCCGGACTTGTGTCGCATCGCGGAGGAGGAGGGCCGGGCCGAGGGCCTGGAAGTGCCCTCCCAGGTCCTGCGCGCCATGTCCACCGACGCCTGCGTAGCGCTCTCACGCGGCTACCGGGCCACCACGCTCAGCTCGACCCAGGGCTACTGGCACCAGTTGGCCGACACCATGGACAACGTCGACCCAGAGGTCGTCGCTCAGGCGGCCGTCCTCATCCGCCGCATGGTCGAGCGGCTCGATGCCATCGACGAATCTCAGGTGCGTCCCTCAGCCGGATAGGGCTGCCGCGGCACGGTCTGTGCGGCCGCGGCCCCCGCGAACCCCAGCCCGGCGGCGATCAGCGCCACCGGCAACCACTGTTCACCGCGGCTAACGGCGAATGCGCAGACCGCCGCCTCGCCCGCGGCCGCCAGGCCGGGCAATGGACCACTCAAGGCAGCCCCGACGGACAGCGCACCCAGGGCACCCGCAAGCCCGGCGCACACCCAGATTACCCGGAGCGCTCGGTCTTGGGCAGCGGCCCGGGCACGCAGGTCCTCGACCTCCGCGATCCGCTGCATGACGCACTGAGCAAACTGCGCGCTCGGCTCGATATCGGGCAGATCGGGCCCGGGATCTGGTTGGGGCGTCATGGCCTTCCCTCACTCGGCGACGCTGGGCCGACGAGCGCCGCTTGTAGCATCTCCTTGGCCCGATGGAAGCGCACGCGACACGTGCCCTCCTCCGCGCCAACGATCCGGCCGATCTCGGCGTAGCTCAACTCGTCCTCGATCCGCAGGCTCACGACTGATCGGTACTCCTCGGGAAGCGCCGAGATCGCGACCAGCAGCCGGCCGAGGTCGGTCTTGCGTTCGAGCGCCGCCTCCGGCCCTCGCTCGATCGCCAGCCCCGTCGGGGGCGTGATGGGCTGCTGTCGGGCCTTCGCTCGCCGCCGACACACGTTCAGCGCCGTCGCGAACAGGTACGTGCTGAAGCTGCCCAGGCGCCGCAATCTGCGAAGCGCGAGGTAGACCCTCACGAAGGCCTCCTGGGCCGCGTCCTCGGCGTCGTCGCGGTGCCCCAGGTACCGGTACGCGAAGTTCACCAGCGGCCGCTGGTACCGCGCCACA
>VGFB01001372.1 GCA_016869015.1 Armatimonadota bacterium | reverse complement strand
AGCGGCTCGTGACAGCTGTTGCCCTCCTGGCATACCACGACCGCCTTGACCTTCGCATCCTCCGGCCCGAGGGGCTCGGGGAAGGCGAAGGAGGGCGTCATCGACGCCAGGCTCCTGCCGTAGAGCACGGACGTGAACGTCTTCTCGCCGGCGGCAATGGCCCGCAGGTCCTTGAGGTTCACGGCAAGCGCGACGAGAAGCATGACCACGGCGAGAAGCAGCAGTTTGGGCAGGACCGACTTCCGCTTTGGCGCCGGCTCCGGCACCTGTTCTTCGCTCATCAGAAGGCTCCCGCAGGGGGTGTCTGGCCGGCCTTGCACCACACCTGGGCCCCGGCTGCTAGGTACAACACGCGGCTTCAGGGGCGAAGTGCCCGCTGGGGCCGGAACAAAGCCCCCGGCTGAGCGTATGGAACCTTGCCGGCCGCACGGAGGCGCCTGTGAACCCCAGCCGACACTTCATCCTGAAGATCTGCGGACTCCGTGAGATCGCCCACCTGCGGGTGGCCGAGGCCTGCGGCGCGACGCACTTCGGGCTGCTGGTGGAGGTGACGCAGTCCCCGCGTTGCGTCAGCCGCCGGCAGGCTCGGGTCCTGGCCCGGGCCGCCCGGGCGCGGCCGGTGATGGTCACGATGCTCGACGACCCGGCCGCGATCGTCGACCTGGCAAGAACCGTGCAGCCTGCTGTCGTGCAGCACCACGGGGAGCCATCGTTCGAGCCCGAGGCAGTCCGGCGGGAGCTCCCAGGGACTGAGTTCTGGCAGGTGGTGTCCGTCGAGGTCGGGCCCGATCCGGACTTGCTCGGACCAGCGGAGCGGATCCGGGCGGCCGCCGCGACGGGGGCCGACCGGGTCGTCCTGGATGCGGCTCGGAGCGGGCAGTCCGGAGGGCTGGGCGTGGCGATGGACTGGGAGGCGGCCGCTCAGCTCGTGGAGGCGGCAGGGGAGTTCCCGATCCTGCTGGCCGGCGGCTTGAGTCCGGACAATGTTGCCGAGGCGATCGGGCGCGTTCGGCCGGCGGGGGTCGATGTGTCGTCGGGGGTCGAGACGGGGCCGAACGCCAAGTCGCCGCGTTTGATCCGGGCCTTCTGCGAGGCTGTGCGCCTAGTCACAGTGCCCGCCCGTGCGCGAAAACGACAGAACCCGGAGACCGGCTCAACCGTTCATCGAGGTGAGAGCGACGCCTGATCCCCACCGGAGGGGATCCCGGCAACCCGAGGAGGGGCGTCGAGGAGGGGGGCTCGGAGATGAGGGAGACCACCGTGAGTTACGCCGAGATGAAGGAACACCTGCCGGCGCCGGCCCGGACCGTAGTCGAGGCTTTCATGGAGCGCAGTCAGGCGCCCGAAGACGTGCTGCGACACCTCGTGCGGGATGAGGGGTGCGATGTCTTCGAGGCCTACGGCTATGTTCGCGAGGTGCTGTCTCGGTCGTTGATGGAGCTGACCGGCGCCGACTTCGCCCCCGTTCTGGCCTGGGAGGCGGTCCCCGTCTTCGAGAACTGAGTCCCTCGCCCGCAACGCTGGGTCCGATTCTCGTAAGTCGGTGGAACGAGCCCCTCGGGGCGAGGGTGAGAGCGCGGGTGAGCGGAGGGCGTCGTTGGCTGTGGGGGGCGTCGGCGCTCCGGAGGAGCGCAGGATGGCTAGCCGTGGGCGAAGC
>VGFB01001371.1 GCA_016869015.1 Armatimonadota bacterium | reverse complement strand
GGCGACGGTCGGAATGCAATCCCATGCAGCCCGCCCCCCAGCGGCGTGATGAGCGGCGCCGCGCCGGCGGTCGAGACGACCGCGAGTAAGGCGAGAAGGACGAACAAGCGACAGTGGGTCACGATGGTCACTTCCCTGTGGCGTGGTGGCTCCTGGAGCGCGCGACGCCGGATGTTTCCCCGCCCGCGACCGGACACCTACCGCCGTCGCCGGGAAGCGCCGCACGGGGAGACCGTGTCGCGCACCGGTGGGGAGGGGTCCCCGGCAGGACCGGTTGACGCCAACGGCCAGATCGCGTACTCTCTGCACATGCTAACGCGGGCAAGCATACACACCCAGAGCCCCTCAGACGCAGCGGAATCCACCTCCTGCGACGCCCCGGCGAAGCCCAAGCCCGACGACCGAAACCCCCACGCGGTGGCGCTCGGGCGGCTCGGGGCGATACGCGGCGGACAGGCGCGAACCAGGAGCCTCACGCCGGCCCAGAGGTCCGACATCGCGCGCCGGGCGGCGGCGGCCCGCTGGTCCGCTCCCTTGGGCCCCGATCGCCGGCCCGTCGTCCGCCAGACTGCGCGGGGGGCCAAACGCCAGCACGAGTTCACCGTGAAGGGCCGGAAGATCGTCGGCACGCGGGCCCAGGTGGAGCGCGTGCTTCGGAAGGCGGCTCCGGAGCCCCTTGAGCGGCACTTCGTGGAGGTCAACGGCGTCCGCTACCCGGTCAAGCAGGCCCTGGCCTGCGCCTTCGGGCTGGCTCGCAATGACTTCGACGGTGCCCGTGCGCGCGCGATCCTCCTCAAGATGGGGCTCCACGTGGGCACTCTCCGCCCGGAGGGCAGCCCCCCGCCCCAGCCCGGAGGGGCTCGCCCGCGCTTCCCCCGGGCCGCCGGCCTGCCCCGGCCGGAGCGCTGGGAGTCGTACTCGGAGGATGGTGAGCCCGCCGCGCAGGTGCAGGCGATCGAGGTCCCGCCGATCGTGCTGGCGTGGTCCCCCTGGCACCGCTGGAAGGCCCTCCGCGAGGACGAGCGCGGTGGTTCTCCCATTCGCTTGCCGGCCGGTCGGGCCGGCGTCTACGAGGTGATGGCCGAGGGGCAGCGGCTGAGACTCACCATCGGCCGCACCTCCAGCCTGCGGGCCCGGGTGAAGTACCAGCTCGTGATGGGGTCTGGCGGTTCCCACCCGGCCCGGAAGCCCATCATGGAGAACGAGGACCTGGGGCGCGTCTTCATCCGCTGGGCCATGACGGATCGCCCCGCCACCGCCGAGGAAGCCCTCCACCTCGAGCACGTCCGCCGCCACGGCCGCCTCCCCAAGTACACCCAACGGACGTGACGGCCGACCCGCGCCGTCGCCGTTCCGTTCCTGGGAGCGCAGGGCTACCAGCCTGCTGGAGTGGCGAGGGTGGCCTCGGTGTGGCTGCCGTTGCCGTCCGTGCCTGCGGGTCGCCCGACCCGCGCCGTCGCCGTGCCGTTCCTGGGAGCGCAGGGCGCCCTCGCCTGCTGGCCTGGCTCGTGGTGGCCCCGGTGTGGCTGCCGTTGCCGTCTGTGCCTGCGGGTCGCCCGACCCGCGCCGTCGCCGTGCGGTCCGTGCCCGCCGCTCACCAGAGCCGCCGTCGCCGTGGACGTGGGTCGAGGGACGACCTGAGATCGCAGCTCGGGTGA
>VGFB01001370.1 GCA_016869015.1 Armatimonadota bacterium | reverse complement strand
AGGATGATGGGCCAACACTGTGATTCGCCTCACAGTGAGAGGACTCCTTCCCGACCGCGGGCCTTTTTCTGGGGGGGCCCTCGGCGTGCGAGCACCGGACGACTACGCCCCGCCCATGTGGGCCTTGCTGCGGGAGGTGCTGAGGGCGAGGTCGGCGGCCTGACCGCTGAGGAGGCCCTCGACGATGGCGGCGTCTTCCTCTAGCTCCTCGGGCGCCATCACGCCGACTGCGACGGTGTCGATGGGCTTGATCCGCTCATAGACGAAGGTGAAGCCCGGGATCGGCGTGATCCGGCCGGCTGCCAGCGGCTTGATGACGATGATCGGCTTGGGGCATTGGCGGATGATCCGCTCCTGCCACTCGATCTCCACCTGACACAGGAACCCGAGGGCGTTCAGGGGGAGGATGCACGTCTCCACGTCGTACCCCTTCTCGATGACCAGCGGGACGGCCTCGGGTCGGTGGGTCGAGATGCCCGGGACCATGCCCTGCGCGCGGATGTAGTCGAGGGCTTCGGGAAGCTCCGTGATCTCCCGGTTCCGCAGGTCGAGGTTGCGCTCGATGTAGGAGGTGTGGGGCGGGCAGATCTCCACGCCCCAGTCGCGACACTGGTTGATCGACTCCTTGATCTCGGGGAGCGAGTTGCCGCTGGGCGTGCAGGCCCAGTTGATCCAGTGGCCCGTCTCGTCGCGCAGGCGCTCGCGCATCTCGGCGAAGCGCGGCTGCAGGCCGCTGACGAAGAGGGTGATCCCGAGCCGGGCGCAGGCCTGGAACATCTCGTACAGCCGCCCGTCGTCGCTGAAGTGGCGCTTGAGCCACGCATCCCGGCCGGCGGTGAGGTGCGAGAAGCCGAAGAAGCTGTTGCTGCCGCAAGCCAGGCGCGACACGGTCACGCCGCCGATCTCAGTGGTGGGCAGGGACATGGGGTTGCGCGGGCCTCCGTGAGGGGTGTCTGCTGACCCGGAACAGTTCCGTGGCGGCCGTGGGTTCCCCTTGGCCCGGGAAGGGCCCCCAGGAGCCACTCGTGGGCGTCCAATGGGGGGTAAAACCCCACTTTCCGCCCGCCGCGCCTATCTGCTATAGTGGAGCGCGCAGTGCTCGAATGGGGCGCGTGGGGCAGGTGCCCGGGGCGTGGAAGAGGAAGGGGTAGTCGGGCGCCATTCGGGGGATCGACCGGGCACGCCTGGGGGCGAGGCGTGCCTCGCAGCATGTCCGGGGAATTGAGTCGTCATGCGTGAGCGTATCCGCCGCGTCCTCGCCTGGGCCTGGCGTCACAAGCCGGTCGTGTTGGGTCTCGTGGTCCTCGGGCTGGTAGGTCTGGCCTTCATGATGCACCAGACCAGCGGTCCGGCCTTCTGCGGCAGCTGCCACGAGATGGGCTACGAGCACCGCACCTGGAGCGCCTCCTCCCACAGCAAGGTCACCTGCGATCACTGCCACTACCATCCCGGTGTGGTGGGGATGATCCGCACCAAGATGCACGGGCTGCGGGAGGCCCACGTTCACCTGACGGAGAGGCCGACCGAGTCGGAGATCGGGCCGGGGATCGCCGAGGTGCCGTCGGAGCGCTGCCTCGAGTGCCACGAGGAGACGAAGCTCCCGGACGAGATCACCTACCATCTCCTGCGTCACACGCACAAGAAGCACCTCGACCGCGGG
>VGFB01001369.1 GCA_016869015.1 Armatimonadota bacterium | reverse complement strand
TCAGTGAACTCGGTCACCAGGTAGTCGTTGAGGTGCGTCCAGGCGACCGCCACTCGCGTGGAGCCCGCGCGGAAGGTCAGCCGGGCGACATATCGCATGTACGTCTCGCCGGCGGCGGCGGCGTACGCGCCCTCGACTCGCACCACGACCTTCTGCAGGCCGACCTGCTCGAGGCTCACGCTGTCCGGCGGCCGCCCCGCACTGGTGAAGACCTTGCCCACCTCATCGACGAAGACCATCCCGGGCGCGTCAGGCTCCAGGACACGCTCCGAGGCGGCGAACGTACCATCGCGATCCGCGTCGAAGGCCACCTCGCGGAAGAGGTTGAAGCGCTGCTTGTCCAGCACGACGCGCAACGGGCCCGTGACGACCGTCAGCCGGTCCGCGGCATCCTCGACCTGCAGGGGCGAGGCCGCGTCCTCACGGGGCGCCGACGTGCCTACCTCGACCGTGACCGTCTGCTCTTCGTTGGGCGCCAGGGCGGTCAGGAAGTCCACGAGCACCCACTTCAGGCTGCCATCCGGCCAGAAGGCGGTCGCGGTGAACTGCGCGGGGAGCACCTCACCGGCGTCATTGAGCGCCCGCAGTCGCCGCAGGTCGAAGACCCCGCCCTCAGGACACGGGAACCCGAAGCTGATCGGACTGGCCGGCCGGGCCACGCCGGCCTCCTCCAGCACCGACACCTCGATCCGTCGACCGCGCAGCGAGCCCGTCTTGCCGGTTGTTCTGCCCGCGGCGCTGAAGGTCGGCTCGGGGCGCGGCCGGCCCGGGACGAAGGGCTGCGTCGGCGCCACCTGCTCGGCGCGCAGGCCCTTGTCCCCCAGTTTCTCGTACTTCACCAGATCATCGTGGTAGCGGTAGTCATCCAGCGTGCGGAGGCTGGTATCGCGCCCCGGTGAGAGAGGCGGCACCTCGGCGTCTGAGCGCGGAAGCCGCACGACCTGATGGGGCGTCGAGTCACCCCGGCCCTCGCCCCGCTGGGACAGCAGGTGCACGCCAAGGGCCACCGGGTCGGTCTCGGGTAGCGGCGCATCGAGCGTCACGTAGAGCGCCCGGTCGACTCGGGCGGCCCGGATCGCCGTGTTCCCATCGGAGTAGGCGGCGCTGTGGAACGACGGGCCGACCTGGTCGCCGTTGACGACGACCATCAGGTCAACCCCTTGGTGGTACTGATCCACGCGACCGGTTGCGGGGTCGTTGTCCAGGTCGAGGTAGATGATGAAGGTCGCGCCGGCGAAGTCCGGCGGCGCCGCGAAAGTGACCCGGAACAGAACGCGCCGGCCGCCGATGTGCGCCGCCTCCAGGGACACGATGTCCGGCCCGTTGACGAGGGCCTGCTCGGGCGCGTACCCCTCGTCTTTGCTCGCGGCCACGGGCTGGAGCCCGCGGAGAGCGCCCACCGGCAGGCCGAGACGCTGCACCACCTCGAGGCTCAGTTCCGGCGTTCCCTGCGCACCGGCGGCCGGCGCCAGGACGACCAGTCCCACCCACAGTGCGAGCTTGCGCATGGCAGGCCTCTTCCCCGTGCGTCAGATCTCGTCCAGTACCGGCAGGTCGATAGGGGCCCTTGCATCGATCGAGCGCCGCGCGCCGATGGCGATCGCCGCACTCTCAAAGCCGCTCCGCAGGCCCTGGAACGGCTCGCGGCCGTCACGCACAGCCCC
>VGFB01001368.1 GCA_016869015.1 Armatimonadota bacterium | reverse complement strand
AGGGCCTGTGCGCGCCCTGCTATGCCGACCGCACGGGCCGTCCCAGCGTGCCGCCGGGGGTCTGCTTCCGGATGCTGATGGTCGGCTGCTACGAGGGCCTGGACTCCGAGCGCGGCATCGACTGGCGGGCGAGCGACTCGTTGGCGCTGCGGCGGTTTCTGGGCTACGCCCTCACGGAGGCGACGCCGGACCACTCGACGCTGTCGCGGATTCGCCATCGGCTGCCGCTGGAGTTGCGCCAGGACGTGGTCGCCTGGATTCTGACCGTGGTCGCCAAGGAGGGCCTGCTGCAGGGCAAGACGCTGGGGGCGACGCCACGACGCTGGAGGTCAACGCCGCCCGGCGCAGTATCGTGCGCCGCGACACGGGGGCGACCTGCCGGGAGTACCTGCAGGGGCTGGCGCGCGCCTCGGGGATCGAGACCCCCACCCGGGAGCAGTTGGCCAGGTTGGACCGGAAGCGCCCCAAGAAGGGGTCGAACCAGGACTGGCAGCATCCCTGTGATCCAGACGCCCGCATCGCGAAGATGGAGGACGGTCGCACCCACCTGGCCCACAAGGTCGAGCATGCCGTCGATCTGGCGACCCAGGTGATTGTCGCCGTGCATCTATGTGCGGCCGATCAGGGCGACACGACCTCGCTGGAAGGCACTGTGATCCAAGCGCAGGTGAACCTGGCCGCCGTGGCGACCGATGCCGAGGCACAGCAGCAGATGCATGAGCATCCCCTGCAGGAGGTGGTCGCCGACAAAGGTTACCACAGCGACGCGACCATGGCAGGCCTGGCACGAGCTGGCATCCGCAGCTATGTCCCCGAGCCCGAGCGTGGACGCCGCCGGTGGGAAGGGAACAGGGAGTCTCAGGCGGCGGTGTATGCCAACTGCCGACGGACCCGGGGCCCCCGCAGCCGCGCCTTGCAGCGCCGACGGACGGAGTATGACGAACGGAGCTTCGCTCATACGCTGGAAACCGGCGGCATGCGCCGGGTTCATCTGCGGGGCCGCAACAACATCCTCAAGCGGCTGTTGATCCACGATGGCGCCTGCAATCTGGGGTTGGTCATGCGCCGGCGGTTCGGGGTGGGGACGCCCCGGGGCCTCCGGGACCTCCTTTCGGCCCTCTGGCGCGCTCTCCAGCACTTGGGGCGCCTCGTAACGGCGTTGCTGGCGGCTGCCGGCCCATCCCCGCGGCCAACGAACTGCCAGCTCCCGACCCCCACCTTCGTCGCGCTCGGCCGAGCCACTGGGCCAAGCGGCCGTCTTTCACCGGGCAGCTAGACCTGCAGCCCATAGTCGGGCCCAACCCCGGCCCGGTACGGTCGCGCCTCGTCGCGGTCACCTCTGCTGCAGGAGGTGACCGCGATCGACGGCGAGGGGCCCGTACTCACTCGTGGTGCCGTCCTCCCAGAACACGGTGACCTTGTCCACCACCGTCGCGGATCCCAACCCACAGTGGACGCGAGGGTCGTTGCTCGCACAGTAGCTATAGGCCCGTTCTACTCGTCGCCACCGCGACACGCCGCCGGCATCGAGGCGCACGCGGGCGTGCAGGGCCTCGCGCCCGTCGCGGTCAAGGACGGTGAGTTGCACCCAATGCCCCCGGGACCCGGCGATGTTGCGCAACACCGTCGGCTTGTCATCGCGGTTGATGACGACGATGTCGACGGCG
>VGFB01001367.1 GCA_016869015.1 Armatimonadota bacterium | reverse complement strand
TGAAGCGGTCGCGGTCGAATCCCCCCGAGTATTCGACCTTCAGGCTGGAGCGCGCGCCTGCGGCGACGGGTTTTGCAAACCGGACGATCAGCTGTCCCGGCCCGGTTTCATCCTGGCCGAACTCGAGCTCGACGCCCGCAGGATCGAGGACTTTTTGCACGGAGAGGTTTTCACTCAATTCGAACAGGATCTTGTCGGTCGGCTGCGGAATGCGATAGCCGACGGTGGCCGCCGCGCTCACCTCGTGGCTTTCCGGATTGAGCCGGACCTGCAGCGCGTAGCTTTCAACATCGACCGCCACGGAAGCCGGGGCCGGCTTCCGGCCCTGTCCCCTTGCTCCCTGCAAGAGGCAAGCCGCCGCAAGGAACAGCGAAAAGAGCAGTCGCCGGGACCTCTTCATTTCATCCTCCCTGCCCCGAAAATAGAGCCATGGATCATCGGAATCGCTATCGGTATCGGGGTCGCTGTCGCGGCCGGAAATCGAATGGTACGAATCCGATTGCGACTGCGATACCGATTCCGACCCCGAGGAACCGAAAGCCAGGCACCGGTTCATTTTCATGCGCGCGGGTGCGCCCCCGGCGCATGGGGGACTGTCTGGAGATACGCGCTTACCCGCTCCGCGACGATTTCCGTCGGTCGCCTGGATCCCAGCCCATCGCGGATCGCACCGAGTCGCGCGCGCATGGCGGCCCGCTTTTCGGGATGCTCCAGGTATTCGAGCGCCGTCGCCGCCAGGGCTTCGGGGGTGGCGCCGCCCTGGAGCAATTCCGGCACCACCATTTCGCCCGCTATCAAGTTTACCAGCCCTTTGAAGGGCGTGCGAATCAAGAGGCGGCCGAGGGTCCAGCTCGACCAGGAAATCTTGTAGGCGATGAGGAAGGGGGTTGCGGCCAAGGCGGCCTCCAGAGTCGAAGTGCCGCTCTTGACCATGGCAAAATCCGAGTGGGAAAGGATGTCCCGGGAGGCTTCGTGGCAGAGCCGAATCTCCCCGGCGAGCGGGTCGGCTCCCAGGACCCGGGACACGATCGCCCGGACCTGCTCCACGCTCACCGAAGGAGCGACCGAGGCCACGAACTGGGTGTCGCTCGTACGCCGCATGATGCGCGCGGCTTCCAGGAATGCGGGGAGGATGTGCTCGACCTCCTTGCGGCGGCTTCCCGGCAGAAGGGCAACGAGCGGGCGGGAGGGAGACAGTCCGGCCCGGCTCAGGAATCCGATCCGGTCCTCCGCGGATCCCGCCTCTTCCAGGAGCGGATGGCCGACGAATTCGGCGTCCACGCCGCGCCTACGATAGTAATCCTCCTCGAAGGGCAGGATGACAAGCATGCGGTCCGTGTAGCGGCGCACCGACCGGATGCGCCACCTTCTCCACGCCCAGAGCTGGGGGCTGATGTAGTAGACCACCGGCACACCGAGCCGGCTGAGACTGCGCGCAAGGCGCAGGTTGAAGTCGGGAAAATCGAGAAGCACCGCGACCGCGGGTCCTCTCTCGGCGGCCTCCCGCAGGAGGGAGCGCCAGGTGCGGCAATAGAGCCCGAGGTGCACGAGAGCTTCTCGCGGGCCGATGTGGGCGAGCTCCCGCAGGTGACACAGCAAACGAACTCCGGCCTCTTGCATGCAATCCCCGCCTGTGCCGAAAAACTCGAGCGGGGGGAGCCCGGCCATG
>VGFB01001366.1 GCA_016869015.1 Armatimonadota bacterium | reverse complement strand
TGGCCCACCGCGGGAGCACCGACGCCGCGTGGTATCTGGAGCAGATCGGCGCGCTTGGCATCGACGATCTGTATGAGTTCATCCGTTTCGACGTTGGGAGACTCCACCCGCAGCCGCCGAAGTGGAACCCCTCCGTGGCCCTGATGGACATCGGTCACGCCGCCCTGCGGGACGGCCTCAACGAGGAGGCGCCTTCACTCTTCTTCAAGGCCGGCCCGTACGAGAACAACATCGGCCACAACCACTACGACCACAACGCCTTCGTCATCAGCCATCTCGGCGAGTGGGTCATGCCCGATCGCGGCTACCACTCCTTCTACGACCCGGCGAAGCGGAAGTTCTCGCTGGGCAGCCTCGGACACAACACGGTGGTGCTCGACGTGGACGACGCGTACCTGCAGAGCACGACGGTCCCCCATCCGGGGCACGAGCAGGTCCAGCGAGTGGGTGGGAGGATCGCGGCGTTCTTTGGCGGCGAGCTCTTCGACGCCGTTCGGGGCGAGGCGGCGGCGGCGTACAACGCGGCGGATCGCCACGTGCTGGACCGTTTCGATCGAACGATCCTCTACATCAAGCCGGGCTTCTTCGTCATCCACGACGAGCTGGCAGCCCCCGAGCCGCACCGCTTCAGCCTCCTCCTGCACGCCGACGCGCAGAGCGTGATCCAACCCCAGGATGACGCCTTCACGATCACGCGGACTGCGGCGGAGGTCTACTCCCGGGTCGCCTCGGCCGTGCCGACGACCGCCCGGGTCGAGACCTCCCCCGGCGCCGAGAGTTATGGGAGCTACCTGAGGGTCGAGACGGAGCCGGCCGCGACCACCCGCTTCACTACCCTGCTGTACCCACGGCCCAACCCGAACCCCGTGCTGATCCGCAACACGGGTTTCGAGCAGGGGATGCCGGGCTGGCGGCCCCGCTCCAACGAGGACCTGCCGAACCACACGGTGGTAGCGGAGAACCCGGCCGAGGGCGCGCAGTGCGGGCGGATCGAAAGCAGCGGCTACTACTACAGCGACTACTTCCGACGCCCCGTCGGCGAGGAGCTCACCGTGCGGGCGAAGGTGCGCACGACCGCCCTGCCGGAGGGCGAAGGAGCGACCATGACGCTCTACTTCTGGCGCGAAGGCAAGGCCTTCGCCAGCAAGCGCGTCGGGCCGTTCGCCCACGAGGACTGGCAGGAGCACGCGGTAACGGAGACGGTGCCCGAGGGGACGGAGCAGGTCTGCCTGGCACTCGAGTTCTTCGCGCCGGGCGTAGGCTGGTTCGATGACGTGCAGATCGACGCGGAGCTGGAGAAGCCGCAGGTCGTCACCCCGGAGGTCCACGCGATCGGCGCGGACGGCATCGACGTGACCCTCGGCACGCAGCGTCACCTTGTCAGCTTCGGCGCGGCCGGCGCCGCGCGCGAGTATCGAGGTCTGGGGACGGACGGCAAGGTCGCGGCCCTCACGCTTGACGCCGAGGGCAGGGCCATCGCCGCGTTCGTGCAGGAGGGAGCCTCGGTGTCGTGGGACGGACGCGAGGTGCTGCGCCTGGAGCTGCCGGGCACAGGTGAAGCGCGGCTGCCGGGATAGCGCGCATCGGCGCGAAAGGGGGCCTGGCCAATGCTGGAGGCGCCGATTGTAGAGGAGTTCCTGCGCGGGGACGAGGCGCGCGAGCTGCAGGCCAG
>VGFB01001365.1 GCA_016869015.1 Armatimonadota bacterium | reverse complement strand
CACGTAGAGCCGCGAGACGGCGTACAGACGCGACAGAGCCTGCGCGGCCTTGACCCCCTGCAAGCGTCCGTGGCCGACCAGGTGTCGCACCACGGCCCCGTTCTTCTGCTCGACCCACGCCTGGTCGTTCTTGCGATAGGCTCGGGATCGGGTCTGGGACAGGCTCTGGTCCCTCGCATAGGCCAGGAGGGTCTCGTTGATGAAGGCGCTGTCGTTGTCCGTGTCGATGCCCAGCAGCTCAAAGGGAAACCGCTCACGCGCGACCTCCACCGCTTCCACGACCAATCCCTGTTCTCGTACGAGCAGCGGGACGCACTCCGTCCAGCCCGAAGCGATGTCTGTCAGTACCAAGCTGTGCACGCAGCTGCCGGCGCTGTTGCCGCCGTTGTGGGCGACCAAGTCGACTTCCACGAATCCCGGGGGCGGATCGTCCCAGTCGGCGAAGGTCCGCACCGGCACCTGACTGCGCACGAGTCCGCTGGACCTGCGTCGCCTGCGGTTCCCCGTAGCAGCTCTCTGCGGTGCCAGCGCTCTGTCGATCGTGGACGCGCTGATGCTGAACGGGAGCGCTCTCAACTCGTCGCCAAGGGTGAGGTGACCGTGCCTCTCCATGGCATCGACGAGCGCTGGCAGGACGGCCTTCAGGCGTTTGCCGCAGATCCGGTCCGCCGCCTCCCAGACTATAATCAGCGCTTCGCGCACCGCCTCGTCGTAGGTGCGGGACCGTGGTCGCAAAACGTTCGTTCGCGCCGTCATTGGGCCGTTCAGCAGGCGGAGTGCGTGCTTTCGGTGGTATCCCGTCAGCGCCACGAATCCGTCAAGGATACCTCTCTTCTCGTCGCCTGGAGAAGCCCTATACCGTTGTCCCACCGCCTCCACAAGCTCTCTCTGGGTGGCCGTGCTGATCCGCCTCGCCATCTCCTGCTCCAGCGACTAAAGGGGTAGCAGAATATGTGAGGCAACGGGTTGCCGATGGTAGCAGAGAAGGCGACGCAATGCGGGCAACACGGGCGGGAGTTATAATTGTCGCTAGTCAGATCGCCGGGAATCGAACCTGACGTGTGCGCCCCCTGCCCTGCCGATCACCGTGCCGGAAGGCTCCCGCAGCATCGCACATCTGGAGGCCTCCGCCCAGGCGCCCGAGAACACGATGCCGGCCTCCGAGCTGCCGCGTGAGATGGTCGCGCCCGAAGCCGTGATCGACCCGCGTAAGGCGGCGGACGGCGTCGTCGTCCTCTGCAACGACGACACCCAGCGGTCCGGCGTCGGGCGCGGGTGTCGGCCCCGTCGCCGGCGACGCTGGATGGCGGCGACGCGCGGTCGCCGGCTGCTGCAGGCGGCCCTGCCGGAGGTGGTAGCACAGCGCCCCTTCGGTGAGCCCCACTTCCGCCGCCGTGCGCGTCACCGACCAACCCTGGTCGAGACACTGCTGGGCAAGAAGCTGGACCAGCTCCGTCAGCTTGAACAGTGCCTTGCGACCAGGCTTGTGGGTCTGCAGGGCTTCGGCGCCGCCCTCCAGCAACCGCTGCCGACTGCGGCGCACCGTCTCCCGGCTGATGCCCAGGCCCTCGGCCAGGGCGGTGTCGGGCGCCAGCCGGAGCGAACCGAACATCCCGGCCGCGAAGCGAATCGCGGCGCGGTCGTCCGCCCTGCAGTGGCAGACGGGATCCGCC
>VGFB01001364.1 GCA_016869015.1 Armatimonadota bacterium | reverse complement strand
CGGAAGCCGGGGATCCCCGAGCACTGGTATGCGAACTTCGGCTACTACGCGGCCAATGACCGGCAGAAGCTCTACCAGCCCGGCGGCGGCAAGCTCTGCCGGCTGCACGCCGCGACCGGCGAAGTGACCACGATCTTCGAGGACCCGCAGGGCAGCGTGCGCGATCCGCAGGTCTCCTACGACGGCAAGCGGATTGTGTTCTCCTACCTGAAGGCCGGCGCCGAGAACTACCACCTCTACGAAATCGGCGTCGACGGCCGCGGGCTGCGACAGATCACGGAAGGGGCCTACGACGACATCGAGCCGACGTACCTGCCCGACGGGGGCCTCATGTTCTGCTCCAGCCGCAGCCAGCGGTGGGTCAACTGCTGGCTCACGCAGGTGGCGACCCTCTACCGCTGCGAGCCGGACGGGTCGGGGCTGCGGATGATCTCGGCCAACGTCGAGCACGACAACACGCCGTGGGTGCTGCCCGACGGACGGGTCCTGTACATGCGCTGGGAGTACGTGGACCGCAGCCAGGTGCACTACCACCACCTGTGGACCACCAACCCTGACGGCACCGAGCAGATGCCGTTCTACGGGAATCTGCACCCGGGCACGGCGATGCTGGATGCGAAGGGAATCGTCGGCACGCGACAGGCAGTCGCCATCTTCTCGCCCGGCCACGGGCAGCACGAGCACATGGGGCCGGTAGCGATCGTGGATCCGGGCGACGGCCCGGACAACCCCGCCAAGGCGCGGATGATCTCCCCGGGGGACAACTACCGCGACCCCGTGGCGCTGAGCGAGACCACCTTCCTCGCGGCGCGGGGGGCATGGCTGGAGCTGCTCGACGCGAGCGGCCAGGCGCTGCCGATCTACGCGCTGCCCGAGGCGGAGATGAACGGCGGGTACTGGGTCCACGAACCGCGCCTGCTCGCGCCGCGCGAGCGGGAGCCGGTCATCCAGGCCCGCGTGGACCTGAGCAAGCCCACCGGCCGGCTGCTGCTGGCGAACATCTACGACGGCCGGAACATGGCGGGGGTGAAGCCGGGGGAGATCAGGAAGCTGCTGGTGCTCGAGTCCCTCCCGAAGCCGATCAACTACACCGGCGGGATGGACCCGCTGAGCTATGGAGGCACGTTCACGCTCGAGCGCATCCTGGGGACCGTGCCCGTCGAGCCGGACGGCTCAGCCTACATGGAAGTTCCGGCACTGCGGTCGCTGTTCTTCGTGGCGCTGGACGAGGCGGACCTCTCGGTGAAGCGCATGCAGAGCTTCCTGACGGTGCAGCCGGGGGAGACGACCTCGTGCGTGGGGTGTCACGAGCAGCGGACCCGGGCGGTCGTGCCGACCCGCGACCTGCAGGCCCTGAGGCGACCGGCCAGCGCCATCACCCCCATCGCGAACGTGCCGGAGGTGATCGACTATCCGCGGGATGTTCAGCCGATTCTCGATCGCCACTGCGTGCGCTGCCACGACTACGAAGCCCACGGCGCAGATGGCCCGCGCGCGGGCGGGGTGATCCTCACGGGCGATCGGGGCCCGATGTACTCGCACAGCTACTTCGAGCTGACCTGGCGCAAGCAGTTCGTGGACGGGCGCAACGATCCGGTGAGCAACCTCCCGCCCCGCGCCATCGGGACCTCGGCCAGCCCGCTGATGAAGCGGCTCGGGGACCTCTCGCCCGA
>VGFB01001363.1 GCA_016869015.1 Armatimonadota bacterium | reverse complement strand
TCCTCGGGCGCCATCACGCCGACTGCGACGGTGTCGATGGGCTTGATCCGCTCATAGACAAAGGTGAAGCCCGGGATCGGCGTGATGCTCGCTCAGGTCGGCCGCCACAAGGTCACGGACCATGCCATTCCTGCCGATAGGGAGGCGGCGTCACGCCTGCTCTCCAGCGTGTCAGCACAAACGAGGCCAGCAGACCCCCAGGACGAGTGGCAGAAGCGAGTTCGGCAGGGCTTCGCAGCCTGAGCGTAAGGTGCCGCGGCCCCAACGACGAACATATGCTGCCGATCAACGGCTGTGCAGCCCATGGGAGAACGGCGACCGTTCCATATGGGCAGTCCCAGCCAGGGAGGTCCTGATGCACGCACACCCGTCAGCCTGGACCGCCGGCGCCCTTGCCGTCGCCTCAGGGCTGATCGCCAGCGCCAGTCAACCCGATCAGACCCTCCTCGTCAAGACCTCCGTCCCGTGGAGCGTCACCGGCCGCGACGATCTGGCCCAACTCAAACGCCTGGCCTCGGGGGTCGGCTGGGAGTTCGAGCCCAATGCCGAGACGACCCAGGCCCTCAGGCGCGTCGGCATCCGGACCATCCGTTGCATCAACGTGGACCCGGTGCCCGGCGAGTTCACCCCCGAGGGGCGGTTCACGGTCGGCGCCCCGGACCGGCTGAACGCCCACCTGGCGACCTGCCGGACACGTAGGCGACTTGATCCGTGTAGCCTCGGAGGTACTGCTCGTGCGTGCCCGGGAAGGCCTCCGCGTCGCTGGAGGACGCGCTTCCCGGCGTAGAAGCAACGGCCCGCCGGTCGCGTCGACCGGCGGGCCGTGTTGCGTCGCGCGTGAACGGCCGCGGGCGCGCCTAGAACCCGGGCCGGACGACGTCCACATTCCGCCACGGCAGGTAGTCTGGAACGGTGCGGGCCTGACACCAGACCTCCGTTCTGGGGACATAGACCTTGGAGGCTCCCGCCCACTTGGCGTGCCCGTCGAAGTAGGTGACGTTGATGCCCCCGTTGTGCATGGTGAGCACTCCGTTGTCGCAGCTGCTGAAGTCGCTGGCAAAGCGCCAGTACTGGGAGCCGGCTGAGTCGCCCCAGAAGAACAACTCGGCCGGTCGTATGATCGAGCCGATTCTCACCGCGCCCGCCGCGTGGTTGTTCGCGGCGTAGTTGGACTGCGAAAGCTGGGCCAGGGAACTCGCGGCGACGTTGCCGCAGATCGCCACGGGGTCGCGACTCGGGCACAGGTAGAGTTGAGTGTTCTTGACGTACGGCAGGATCACGTGCTGAGCGAGGCCGTTCGTGCGGAGAGCAGCGTTGCAGTTGGCGCCGGCATTGAGGGGCGCGGTCCGCTCGTCGTAGTCCTGAACGTACATGAGGGCCCCCAGCGCGAGCTGCTTCAGGTTGCTCAGGCACGAGGCCTGTCTCGCCTTCTCGCGCGCCCGGGCGAAAACGGGGAACAGGATCGCCGCCAGGATGGCGATGATCGCGATGACCACCAGCAGCTCGATCAGAGTAAAACCTCGTCTCTCCTTCATGGCGCTCCTCCGGAGCTAAGGATGATGGGCCAACACTGTGATTCGCCTCACAGTGAGAGGACTCCTTCCCGACCGCGGGCCTTTTTCTGGGGGGGCCCTCGGCGTGCGAGCACCGGACGACTACGCCCCGCCCATGTGGGCCTTG
>VGFB01001362.1 GCA_016869015.1 Armatimonadota bacterium | reverse complement strand
ACGCCACCGGGGAGCTCGACGCCGCGACCGGCGCGTATGAGGTGACGAACGCCGATGCCCATGCCTGGGCCGAGGTCTACTACCCGGGCATCGGGTGGGTGGAGTACGACCCGCCGGTTCAGGAGGAGCCGGACCGGATGTCGTGGCTGAGGAAGCTGTTCGAGCCGGGCTGGACCCGACCGGCCCTCGGCGTGCTGGGCAAGCGGATCGGCGTCGCGCTCATTGCCGTGGTGCTGGTGAACGCCTTCATCCTGGCGGTGGTTGGGGCGTCGCCGGCTCAGTGGGGGGCCGGCTGGCTGCGACGGCGGCGGTCGGCGACCAACCCGCGCCAGCTCGTCGCCCTCAGCTACCTGGACCTGTGCCGCCAGCTGGGCCGACGGGCGCAAGCGCGGGGCGCCTGGCAGACCCCAACCGACTACGCGCGCGAGGTTGCCGGATCGTCCGCCCTCCCCGAGCCACTCCGGCATGAGGACCTGCCGAAGCTGACGACCCAGTTCCTGCGCCTGCGCTATGGCCCCACGCCTCCCTCCTCCGAGGAAGCCCAGGCGTTCCGCCGACACGCCGCGAGCCTGGCAAGGAGAATCCGCCGGGCCGCACGAACCCCGCAGCAGTCGCGGCCGCCGGGCGCCCCCCTGACTCACTGACGACCTCGCCGCGCGGGAGCTCCATGCCCGGACTCGACCCCCAGGTGCAGCTCACCCTCATCCACGGCGATGCCGCGCTGCTGATCGAGCGCGAGGCTCGCCGCTTCGTCGACGCGGTGCTGCCTGCCGAGGAGCAGGCCTACGGGCTGACCGTGACCGACCTGGAGGTGACCGCCGTATCCGAGGCGCTCGGCGCGTTGTACACCGGCTCGCTGATGGCCGCCCGGCGGGTACTATTGATGCGCAACCTCCAGACCGTCCCGGCGGGCTCGCGCAAGTCGAAGGATGCCGAAGAGGAGGGCGCCGACGAGACGGAGGAGGCGGCGGAGCCGAGCAAGGGCAAGCAGTCGCAGAAGCCCCTCGTGGACGCGCTGGAGTCGATTCCGGCCGGCGTGTCGGTCGTGGTCACCCACACCTCGACCCGGGAGAGGAAGGGGTCTGCCATCAGCGCGGGGCTCAGCCGGCTCGTGAAGGCGAAGGGCCAGAGCCTCCAGCTGATGACCCCCTGGGAGCGGGACATGGAGCGGTGGGCCATCGACGAGGCGCGGCGCGAGGGCAAGCGCCTCGAGCCTCAGGCGGCGGAGCTCCTCGTCGAATTCGCGGGCCGCGATCACGCTCGGCTCGCGGGCGAGCTGGGCAAGCTGGGGGCCTATGTCGGCGACGCCGAGCGGATAACCGTGGGCGACGTGTCGGCGGTTGCGGTCCGGACCGCCGAGGCGACCTCCTTCCAACTGGTGGACGCCATCGCGGAGGGTGATGCGGCGAAGGCCCTCGGGTTCCTGCCGGACCTCGTGCCCGCGCACAACGCGACTTCCGCCGCCATTCCGCTGCTGGGCATGATCGCCCGCAACCTGCGCCTGCTGTGGCAGGCGGGGCACCTGTTCCGCCACGGCGCCCCGGTGGACCGCGGCCAACCCTCGGCGGGGCTTGCCGAGTTGCTGCCGGCCCAACACAATGTCACCGAGGCGACGCGGTCCAACTTCGTGGCCAGGAAGCTCGCCGGACACGGACGGAACTTCACCGACGCCCAGGCCGC
>VGFB01001361.1 GCA_016869015.1 Armatimonadota bacterium | reverse complement strand
GATGTAGCCGTTCCCATCCGCGTCGAAGAAGCGACAGCCCTCCCCATGAGTGGCGAAGGTCGGATAGCCGGGCACCGGCGAGGGCCGCTTGTGCCCCTGCCCGCCGCCCATCAGGACCTGCTGCGCACGCTCCCAGAGCGCCTGCTGCTTGCTGAGGGAATGACCCACGGCGTCGCCGCCTTTCGTTGCGTGATCGGGCCCGGCAGGACGCGCCGGGCCAGGGGACGAACGAGCCCGGCGACCCAAGCCTCCCGGAGGTGGCCCGATGCTTCGTCCGGCCTCAGCGGCCGTCCTGACGCTCATGGTTCACGCCGCAGTAGCGCAACCCCTCCTTCCCTGGCAACGCTGGGTGGAGAAGCCGCTCGAAGACCAGGCGCAGGGCCTGGAGAGCCTCCTCGACTTGCCGTGGCGCAACTCCGGCGGCAAGGAGGGCGAACTGGCCCTGACCGAGGACACGGGCCCCTGGGGCGGGAAGGTCCTGAGCTTCCACGTGCGGATCGACCATCACAACGAGGGCGCCTATCCCCAGGGCTGGCCCTCGTTCGAGGTCCTGCCACAGCCGGCCCTGGACTTCTCGGGCCACGAGGCCCTTCAGTACTGGATCCGATGCGACACCGAGCGGGAGGGCGCCGTACCGATCCGCTTCATCCTCTGGACGGACGGCGCCGGGCGCATCAACGAGCCGATCGAACCCTTCCCGTCCGGTGAATGGGTCCTGCGCACGCAGCGGCTCGCGGCTGCTCCGGCGCTGGAGAAGGTCGACCGCCTCCACTTCTTCCTCTGCGAGAGCGACTACCGCCACGGGGATGAGCTGACCTTCCGCGTGGGAGGCTTCCGCCTCGTGAACCTCCAACGCGAGCCCTCGAGGCTTGGGGCCAACGAGGCGGCCGTCGGTCTGTGGGTCGGCGAGCGGGCCGACACGTCCGAGCGCATCGTCATCCTCGAGCGGAACGCGAAGTCGCTGCCCGCGCTGCTGGTCGTGGAGACGGGCGCACAGGCGGCGCTGAAGCCGACGGACTCCCTCCGCGTGAGGTTCCACGAGGTCTTCAGCGGGAAGGCGACCGCGAGGGACCTGCCTCTGGGGGAGAGCGCGCCGGCGGGCGCGGTGACGCGCCTCTCCCGGCAGGTCCCGCTGGAAGCGCTCGCGCCGGGCTACTACCTCGTCACCGCTGACGTACAGCGCGGCGGGAGATCGGTGCTGGGCGGGCGCGTCGGCTGTGACGACCTCTACATCCGGAAGCCCGACGAGTCGATGACCTACACCGTGCTCTCGATCCGCTCCGGCATGGTGATGTGGCTGCGGGACCAACTGTACGGCGACATCATCGGTTGGGCGGATGCGGCCCTCCCGCACTGCTACGACCCGCTGGACAAGACGACCTACGCGGAGTTCCTGCGGGCCTACCACGCCACGACCTGGAAGCACACCGAGGGCAATGAGGCGGGCGATACCGGCCTGGCCTTGGCCGCCGAGGCGTTCCGCAAGAGCGGCGACCTGACCCGCTGCCGATTCGTCGAGTGGCTGCTCGACGACAGCGTGGACCACATGATCGCGCACATGCAGTCACCCTCCGGCGGCTGCCGCACGACCACGAACGAGATCGCCAACGGCGGCTACGAGACCGACTGGGGCCACGACGGGTACTCGTACGACTCGAACCAGATCGGCGAGTGGATGCGCG